>NZ_VBZC01000101.1:0-22412 GCF_005786655.1 Streptomyces montanus | reverse complement strand
CCGACACCCGCCGCACCGCACGGCTCCCCCGGCGGGACCGCCGTGCGGCACCAGACCTCGCCGGCTCAGTTCAGTCCGGCCAGACCCCCGTAGCCAGCAGTGACTCGATCGCCGTCGTGTACGGCGCGATGTCCAGCCCCTGTTCGGCCAGCCACTCGTCCGAGTAGTACTTGTCCAGGTAACGGTCCCCGGGATCGCACAGCAGGGTGACGACACTTCCCGTGCGGCCCGCGGCCACCATCTCGGCGACGATCTTCAGCGCGCTCCACAGCCCCGTGCCGGTCGAGCCGCCCGCCTTGCGCCCGAGGCCGTGTTCCAGCGCCCGTACGGCGGCCACGCTCGCCGCGTCCGGCACCTTCATCATCCGGTCGATGGCACCGGGCACGAAGCTCGGTTCCATGCGCGGCCGTCCGATGCCCTCGATGCGGGAACAACCGCCGACGGTGACGTCGGCGTTGCCCGTCGTCCAGCCCTCGAAGAAGCACGAGTTCTCCGGATCGGCCACGCAGATGCGGGTGTTGTACTGCATGTAGTGCACATAGCGCGCGATGGTCGCCGAGGTGCCGCCGGTGCCGGCCGCGGTGACGATCCAGGCGGGCTCGGGGTAACGCTCCAGCCTCAGCTGGTGATAAATCGACTCGGCGATATTGTTGTTGCCGCGCCAGTCCGTGGCCCGCTCCGCGTAGGTGAACTGGTCCATGTAGTGTCCGCCGGTCTCCACCGCCAGGGCGGCCGCCTCCTCGTACATCTTCCGCGGGTCGTCCACGAAGTGGCACCGCCCGCCATGGAACTCGATCAGTCGGCACTTCTCGGCGCTCGTCGTACGCGGCATCACCGCGATGAAGGGCACGCCGATCAGCTTGGCGAAGTACGCCTCGGAGACGGCCGTGGAGCCGCTGGACGCTTCGATGACGGGGCGGTCGCGCCGGATCCAGCCATTGCACAGGCCGTACAGGAACAGTGAACGGGCGAGGCGGTGCTTGAGGCTGCCGGTGGGGTGGGTCGACTCGTCCTTCAGGTAGAGGTCGATACCCCACAGCTCAGGCAGCGGGAAGCGCAGCAGGTGCGTGTCCGCGGAGCGGTTGGCATCGGCCTGGACCTTGCGTACGGCTTCTTTGAGCCAGAGCCGGTACTCCGCGTCGCTGCGGTCCACGTCGGCTGTGGCCATCGGCTCGTGGGTGCGGACCTGCTGTGGGGTGCTCACGGCCGGGCTCCTTAGGGTTGTGCCGCCGCCGGTTCATGCGGTCGGACGCCTCGATCATAGACACCCTCCGCACGCTCCTCACCTGCATAAACACAGCTTTGAGCATCTCAAAGGAACCCTGGGGAACAGGGGTACGGACGAGTGGGGGGCGCATCCGCCGAAGTGCGCCGGACCATGGGCGCGACGCCGTCATGCGCACTGGTGCTCGACGCGTTGGGCGTGCAGACTGCACCGCAGGGGACGGCGATCCCGAGCGGGGATGCACACTGGATCAGGACCGGAGCACAGCCGTAGCGCACAAGGGGGCGGGGCATCATGGCGGAGCCGGAGTTCACGGCCACGGGCGTGCGCATCGGAAAGAGGCTGCGCTCGCTCACCCGGGCCGGACAAGTCCGGATCAGCGACGGCAGGCTGGAGTTGCTCACCAGTTACGGGAGCGAGATCGACAGCGCTCCGGTGCAGGCAGTCCGCGCGTCCAAGCCCTGGTTCGCCCATGACGACCGCGCGTTGGCGGACGTCAACGGCACGCGCTACACACTCACCCTCGGCGATCACGACCCCGCTCCGGGGGAGCCGGGGCCGCCCGCCGCACGCCGGTTCATCGAGGCGGTCCGCGAAGCCGCCGGGCGCGGCCGCTGAGAGTGCCACGAGTTGCAGGACCACCTCCCCTGAGTCACGCTGATCTCACGTCACTCTGGGTTTACCGGCGATTACGCTGCGAACCAGTCGCCGGACACCAACAGCGGGCGGCCGTGATACGCGCGCAGCCCGCTGGATCCGTACTCCGTCTTCTTCCGGACCTCAATTCGGGGAGTCGCAGCCGTGATCAGTCAGCCAAGCAGGCACTGCACGGTGGAGCTCCAAGCCCTGCCGTCGCGGATCGGCCAGGTCCGCAGAATCGTCTCGGCGCAATTGCGCTACTGGCATCTCGACCCCTTGATAGACCGGGCCGCGCTCGGTGTGACCGAGCTGTTGACCAACGTCCACCGGCACGCCGAGCCCGACAAGATGTGCACCGTGGAGATGGAGCTGCTGCTCGACCGGCTCACGCTCTCGGTACACGACCACGACCCCCGCCTTCCCGAGGTACGGGATGCGGACCCGGCCGCGACCAACGGCCGCGGCCTCGCGATGGTCGCGGCGGTGAGTGAGAGCTGGGGTGTGCGTCCGGACGGTGAGTCGGGCAAGGTCGTGTGGTTCACGCTTCCGGCGTCCGCCTCGGCGTTGGCTCTGCCCTTCTGCCCGCCCTACGGAGCGGCGGCGGAGACCGCGTCTGCCGCGCCTCGCGGATTCGCGGAGGTGGAGCACGCCGCCGACGGTGTCGGATCCGGACACGCTCCCGCCCGGTCGGCCGTTGCCGGCTGACCGGGCGGTGACCCGGACTCACTCGGTCACTCGGTGGCGATGGCGCGCAGCACGTCGAGGCGCGCCGCCCGCCGGGCCGGGCGCAGTCCGGCGAGGGCTCCGGCCGCGAGGCCCACGAGCGCCACCACCGCGAGCTGCGTGGGCGGCAGCGCGAAGGCGAAGGCACTGTCACTGGCGCCGTCGGACGCCTCGACGAGCACCCAGCCGAGGAACCCGCCGAGGACGAGTCCGCCCACGGTGCCGAACGCGGCGACCAGGACCGACTCCCACCGGACCATGGCGCGCAGCTGCGCCCGGGTCTGACCGACGGCCCTCAACAGACCGAGTTCGCGGGTGCGTTCGTGGATGGCGAGCGTCAGCGTGTTGGCGATGCCGAGCAGCGCGATCAGCACAGCCAGCGCGAGCAGCGCGTAGACCAGGGTGAGCATCATGTCGATGCCGCCGGCCGAGGACTGCGCGTACTCGTCGCGGGTCTGCACCTCGGGGTTGCCGTAGGCCGCCGCGACCTTCTCGACCGCCGCCTTGCCGTCCGCCGCGCTCACGCCGTCCTTGAAGGAGACGGCGATGAGCGTGTCGGAGTCCTGGGTGCGGTGAGGGGCCCAGGCGTCGCGGGTGATGACGTAGTCGCCGGCGAGTTCGGACTGGCCGTAGACCGCGCGGACCGTGAAGGTCTTCTTCTCGCCGTCGGTGAAGGCGAGTTGGGTCGTGTCGCCGGTCTTGAGGTGCTGCTTGCCGGCCTCCTTCTCGGTGATGGCGATGCCGTCCGTGCCGAGGCCCCGCATCGAGCCCCGCACCGCGCCGAGGTCGAAGGTCCGCTGGAGCGCGACCGGGTCGGTGACCGTCAAGGCGCGCCCCTTGCCGTCGACTTCGGCGACACCTCGGCCCAGGCCGACCGCCGTGTCCACCTCGGGCCGCTCCCCGATGGCGCCGGCGAGCCCGGGGCTCAGTCCACTGTCACCCGCGCCGAACGAGGGGGTGCTCACGGCGACGTCGCCCGCGAAGGACCGCGACACCGTCTGGTCCATGGTGGCCTTCAGCGAGGCGCCGAACACCGTGAACAGCGAGACGACGGCGACGCCGATCATCAGCGCGCTCGCGGTCGCGGCGGTGCGCTTCGGGCTGCGCAGCGCGTTGCGCCGGGCGAGCCCGCCGGTGACGCCGCGCAGCCGGTCGAGGGGGCTGCCGAGGACGCGTACGGCCGTGGCGGACGCGACCGGGCCGAGGACCACGAAGGCCGCGAGCGCCAAGACGGCGCCGGAACCCGCGAGCCACAGGGAAGGACTCACGAGCACCCCGGTCAGTGTGAAGGCGACGGCCAGCGCGCCGAGTCCGCCGCCCATGACCGCACGGGTGCGGGACGCGCCGGACTGGTCGACTGCCGTCTCCCGCAGCGCGGCCAGCGGCGCGGTGCGTCCCGCCCTGACGGCGGGCAGCAGCGCGGAGCCGAGGCAGACCACGATGCCGACCGCCAGCGGCAGCAGCATCGACCAGCCATTGATCACCAAGTCACCCTCGGGGAACGGGAATCCGATGGCCGGGAACAGAGCCTGCAGCCCCGCCGCGATACCGATGCCGCCCGCGAGGCCCGCCGCCGAGGCGAGTACGGCGACGACGCTCGCCTCGACGAGGGTCGAGACGGTGACCTGGCGGCGGGAGGCGCCGAGGGCGCGCAACAGGGCGTTCTCCCGGGTGCGCTGGGCGACGACGATCGCGAAGGTGTTGTGGATGGAGAAGGTCGCCACCAGCAGGGCGATGCCGGAGAACACCAGAAGGAAGGTGGTGAAGAGGGTCAGGAACTGGCTGGAGATCATGTCCGTGTTCTCTTCGGCCGACTCCTGACCGGTGATCGCCTCGATTCCCTTGGGCAGTACGGGGGCCAGGGCGTCGACGAGCTCCTGCTGGCTGGTGCCGGGGCCGGCCCGCACCTGGATGCTCGCGGCCTCGCCCGGCTTCGCGGTCAGATACTTCTCGGCGTCTGCCCGCGTCATACCGGTGAAGGTCACCTGTGCCATGCCGTCCTCGCCGCCGAACGTCGCAAGGCCGACGATCGTCACCTTGACCGGGTCGGGTGTCCGCAGCGTCGTCGTGTCGCCGATCTTCAGGTCGCCCTTCTCCGCGGCACCGCGGTTGACGACGACCTCGCCGGACTTCGACGGGGCACGGCCCTCGGCGAGTCGGTACGCGTTGAGCTTCGGGTCGTCGATCCAGTTGCCCGCGAGCGTGGGCGGGCCCGCACCGCCGATGGGGTCGCCGTCGGCGCCGATGAGCTGACCCGCGCCCTGGATGTCGGGCACGGCGGCCGCGACATCAGGTGTGTCCTCGATGGTCTTCACCAGGCTCGTGTCGACGGGCTGCCGCACGCCCTGGCTCTCCCCCGGCGTGGTGATGGTGTTGGCGCTGCGGACGACGGCGTCGGTGCCGCTCGTCGCGTTGCCGAACATCGTGTCGAAGCTGGCGCGCAGCGTGTCGCCCATGACGAGGGTGCCGGCCAGGAAGGCGACACCGAGCAGCACCGCCAGGAACGTACCGGCGAAGCGTCGCTTGTGGGAGCGCAGGGACGACACGCTGATGCGCACGGACGCGTTCATGACGGTGTCCCCTTGCCGTCGAAGGCCTTCATGCGGTCCAGGACCTTGTCGGCCGTCGGGGATTCCATGCGGTCCACCAGGCGCCCGTCGGCGAGGAAGACGACCTCGTCCGCGTGCGCGGCGGCGACCGGGTCGTGCGTGACCATGACGACCGTGCGGTCCATCTGCCGTACGGCCCGGCCGAGGAGGTTCAGGACCTCCTCGCCGGAGCGTGAGTCGAGGTTGCCGGTCGGCTCGTCGGCGAAGACGACATCCGGCCTCCCCGCGAACGCCCGTGCCACGGCCACGCGTTGCTGCTGTCCGCCGGAGAGTTCGGCGGGCCGGTGATGGAGTCGGTCCCGCAGGCCGACGACATCGATGAGGGCGTCGATCCACTCGCCGGCCGAGCGCCCGTTCCTGCCGCCCGCGAGATCCATGGGCAGCGTGATGTTCTCCGCGACGGTCAGAGTCGGCACCAGGTTGAAGGCCTGGAAGACGAAGCCGATCCGGTCACGGCGCAGCAGCGTGAGGCGGCGGTCGTCGAGCTTGCCGAGCTCGGTGTCGCCGATGAAGGCCGCGCCGGAGGTGAGCGTGTCCAGGCCCGCCGCGCAGTGCATCAGGGTGGACTTGCCGGAGCCGGAAGGCCCCATGATCGCGGTGAACCGGCCGGCCGGAAAGGTGACGTCCACTCCGTCCAGGGCGCGTACGGCGGTGTCGCCGCTGCCGTACACCTTCACCGCGCCGGCGACCCGCGCCGCGCTCCTGGTGATGGTCGCGGTGTTCATGCCGCACCGCCCTTGCCCGTAAGCCCGTACTGCCCGAACTGCTCCTCCAGGACGGAGAGCCGACGCCAGTACTCGTCCTCGTCGATCTCGCCGGAGGCGAAGCGGCGGCCGAGCATCGCGATCGGCGAGTCGCCGGCCGGGCGCGCCTGGTCCATGCCGCGCCAGGGTCCGCGGGGGCCACGGCGGCCGCGCCAGACGGTACGGCGCAGGACGGTCACGACGCCGATCACGACGGCCGCCCAGATCAGCGGGAAGAACAGGATCCACGGGCCGGGCCCGCCGTCCCAGTGCGCCAGGGTCTGCATCTGAAGTCATCTCCTCGATGGCTGTTTCGGTGATGCTTCGAGGTTCCCGCCGGGAGGGGGTCCGGGTCGTCGTACGGCCAGCGGCAGTGGGCGTACCTCCTGGGGAGTAGGAACGCGGGCTTCAGCTGCTCCCTCGGGCTTCAGCTGCTCTCTCTCGAACCTCAGCTACTCCCTCGACTTCTGTACCTACTAGTATGTACAGTGGATTCATGAGCACCCCGGAGCGATTGATCGAGTCCACTCGCGAGCTGCTGTGGGAGCGCGGCTATGTGGGGACCAGCCCCAAGGCCATCCAGCAGCACGCGGAGGCCGGACAGGGCAGCATGTACCACCACTTCAAGGGCAAGCCGGATCTGGCGCTGGCAGCGATCCGGCGGACCGCCGAGGAGATGCGCGCTACCGCCGAGGGAGTACTCGGCGGCTCCGGATCCCCGTACGAGCGCATCGAGGCCTATCTGCGGCGCGAGCGCGACGTGCTGCGCGGCTGTCCGATAGGGCGGCTGACGATGGACCCGGACATCATCTCGAACGACGAGCTGCGCGCGCCTGTCGACGAGACGCTGGACTGGCTGCGTGAGCGGCTCGCCGGGATGGTCGAGGAGGGCCAGGAGCGCGGCGAGTTCGCGCCCTCGCTGGACGGCGAGGAGATCGCCGCGACGATCGTCGCGACGGTCCAGGGCGGCTATGTGCTCGCGCGCGCCTCGGGTTCGTCCGCCGCCTTCGACACGGGGGTGCGGGGGCTTCTCGCCCTTCTGCGTCCCACCCGCTGAAGGCCGCCGGGCCTTTCTGCCGAGCCACTCCGCCACTCCCCCTTGCCTTGCTGGAGGCATCCATCTCATGCACGCCATGCAGTACGAGCTGACGTTGCCCGCCGACTACGACATGGAGATCATCCGCCGCCGGGTGTCCCGCATCGGTCATCTCCTCGACGACTGGGGCGGCCTCGGATTCAAGACGTACCTGATGCGAGAGCGCGGGGTCGACGGCTCGCCGGTCAACCAGTACGCGCCCTTCTATCTGTGGAACACCGTCGAGGGCATGAACTCCTTCCTCTGGGGCGGCGCTTTCCAGGGCCTCGTCGGTGACTTCGGCCGTCCGTCGGTGCGGCAGTGGACCGGGCTCGCGTACACGGAGGGTGTCTCTGCCGGTTCGACTGCCGAGGTCGCGGTGCGGCGACGGCGGCAGATACAGGAGGGTGTTGAGCTGTCCGAGGTGATGGAGGAGGCGGTGCGCGAGGCCGAGCGGCTGGCCACGCTGGAGGGCGCCGTCTGTGCTGCGGCAGTCGTCGACCCGGGGCGCTGGGAGCTGGTGCACTTCTCGCTGTGGGACCACGACACGCCCAAGGCGCCCGGTGATGTGTTCCGGGTGCTGCACATGTCGGCGCCCGAACGAGGCCGGCTGCCGCGGGGGCGGCAGTGGTGAGCACCGTCCGTACGGTCCTCGGGGACGTGCCTCCCGAGGCCCTGGGCCTGTGCGACGCGCACGACCACCTCTTCCTCAGCAGTCCTCAACTCCCCGGCCAGGAGCTGCGCGACGCGTCCGCCGCGCGGGCTGAACTGGCCGCGTTCCGCGCGGCGGGCGGTGGGTGCGTGGTCCAGTGGACGCCGTACGCCATGGGTCGCCGGGCGGCGGACCTGCCCCTGCTCTCCCGTGAGACAGGGGTGCACGTGGTCGCGGCTACCGGACTGCACCAAGCCGCCCACTACGAAGCCGAGCTGCTCACGCGACTGCGGGGCGGGCTCGCCGAGCTCTTCGTCGCGGAGCTGACGGACGGCATCGGCACCACCGGAGTCCGGGCCGGGCTGATCAAGGTCGCCGGCGGCTTCCACGCCCTCGACGCCCACGCCCGCTGGACGATGACCGCCGCCGCCGAGGCCCACCACGCCACGGGCGCTCCCGTCGCCGTGCATCTGGAACTGGGGACCGGCGCGCTCGACGTACTCGACCTGCTGTGCGGGGAGTTGGGGATGCCACCGCACCGGGTGATCCTCGGTCATCTCAACCGTTTCCCCGACTTCACCGTGCACCGCCGGGCCGCGGAAGCGGGCGCGTTTCTGGCATTTGACGGTCCCTCACGCGCCAACCACGCCACGGACTGGCGTATGCCGGATGCCGTCCGCGCCCTCGCCGACGCCGGTTTCGGCCATCGGCTCCTTCTCGGTGGCGACACCACGACAGCCGGTGCCCGCTCGGTCGACGGCGGGCCCGGGATGCCGTATCTGCTGCGCCGGGTACGGCCGCGACTCGAACTCGCCCTCGGGGAGGACCTGGTGGAGCACATCCTCACGGAGAACCCAGGCCGGGCCTTCGCTGTGGACTGGCGCTGACGACCGTCCGGGCGCGGCCCCAGTGACGAGCCATCGATCCCACCGATCTGACAGGGAACGCTCATATGCCTCTTGTTCGTATCGACGCGTTGGGGGCCGACCGTCACCGGCTCGACGCGCTCGGCCGCGCCGTACACGACGCTCTGGTGGAGACGATCGGCATTCCGCCCGACGACCGCTTCCAGGTCCTGGTCGGTCACGACGGCACCAGCAGCACGCTGCGCTACGACGATTACCTCGGTGTGCACCGCGACGACGACATCGTGTACGTCGCGATCACGATGCGTACGGGGCGCACGCCCGCGCAGAAACAGGCACTGTACCGGCGGATCGCCGAGTTCGCCCGTGAGTACGCGGGGACCGAGCCGCGGAACATGTTCGTCACCCTGACCGAGAACGAGTCGATCGACTGGTCCTTGGGCGACGGGGTGGCGCAGTACGCCGCTTCCTTCGATGTGGCCGACCCGCCGTCCGCGGCCATCGCGGACTAGGCCACTGTGGCGAAGGCGTCCATTCGTGACCTCTGGCCCCGGAACGACGCGGAGCCTCAGGCCAGTGCCGCCAGCGGGTCGTCCAGCACCGGCTGCCACGCCAGTTCGGCCGCTCCGACCAGGCTGTTGTGGTCGAGCGTGCAGGCGAGGATCGGTACGACCCCGCTCTGCCCCCACAGGCTGCGGTCGGCGACGACGGCTCGCAGGCGCTCCGGGTCGGCGTCGAGGAGCGTGCGGTGGAGACCGCCGAGGATGATGCGGTCCGGATTGAGGATGTTGACCAGTCCCGCGAGTCCGAGCCCCAGCCGGTCGATCAGCGCCTCCACGGCTGTGCGGACGGCCGGGTCGGCGTACTGGTTGCGGATCAGGTCGTTGGCCTGCTGGAGCAGCGAGACCTCGGGGCCGGGGTCGCGGCCCGCCTCGGTGAGGAAGGCGAGCGGGTCCGCCTCGACGTCCAGGCAGCCGCGGCTGCCGCAGTGGCAGGGGCGGCCCTCGGGGTGGACCGTGAGGTGGCCGACTTCGAGAGCCAGGCCCGAACTGCCGGTGTGCAGACGGCCGTCGAGCACCAGTGCGCCACCGACGCCACGGTGTCCCGTGGCCACGCACAGCAGATCGCGGGCGCCGCGGCCCGCACCGTGCCGGTGCTCGGCGAGCGCGGCGAGGTTGATGTCGTTGGCGGCGAACGCCGGGCCGGTGATCCCGGCCGCGCGGATCCGCTCCGCGAAGATGTCCCGTACGGGTGCGCCCGCCGGCCAGGCCAGATGGAGCGGGTTGAGGGCCGTGCCCTCGGGTTCGGCGACGGCGGACGGCACGGCGAGTCCGGCGCCCACGCAGCGGCGTCCCGTCTCACGGAGCAGCTGGGCGCCCGCGTCGACGACCGAGTTGAGCACTTTCGCCGGGTCGGCGTCGACGATCTCGCAGCCGGGCGCCGTCGCGACGATACGGCCGCCCAGGCCGACCAGTGCCGCGCGGAAGCCGTCGGCGTGTACCTGTGCGGCGAGGGCGACGGGGCCGTCGTCGGCGAGGGCCAGCCGGTGCGAGGGCCGGCCCTGCGAGCCGGCGGCCGCGCCGGGACGCGCGTCGACACGGATCAGCCCGAGCGCTTCGAGCTCCGCGGCCACCGCGCCCGCCGTCGCCCGCGTGACCCCCAACTCGGCGGTGAGCACGGCCCGCGTCGGCGCGCGTCCCGTGTGTACGAGCTCCAACGCGGGCCCGAGCGCACCACGCCCTCGGTCCAGCCGCGTCCTCGTGGTTCCTTCTCCCACCGCTCGGGGGGCCGACTTGGCGTTCATGAGGGGGAGTCTCCCATGATCCGGTCTGTTGGAGGCCCGCTGCGGGCTCCGCGGGACGTGCCGTACGAAATGGGCAGGCGGATTCCGGTCAGAGGCCGCTCACGCGCAACGTGACGTTGAGTCTGCCCGCCAGGCCGAGCTCCGGAGGCGCGGTGCCCGGGTGCACGCGTGGCACGCCGTGATAGGCGAGGCGGGCGGGTCCGCCGAAGACGAAGAGGTCGCCGCTGCGCAGTTCCACGTCCGTATAGGGGCGTGCGCGCGACTCGGTGTTGCCGAAGCGGAAGACGCACGCGTCGCCGAGACTCAGCGACACCACCGGGGCGTCGGACTTCTCGTCGCTGTCGCGGTGCATGCCCATGCGTGCGTCCGCGTCGTAGAAGTTGATCAGGGCGATGTCGTACGGAGCGGTCGCCCCGCCCCCGAAGGCCTCGGCCACCGCGCGCCGGCCGAGGTCGCCCAGCCATTCCGGGAACGGCTTCACGGGGGCGCCGTCGCCGTCGACGATCGTGCGCGCGTACCCGTACGGATACCAGTGCAGGCCGAGGCAGACCTGCCGGGACGACATCGTGCCGCCGCCGGGGGTGCGGACCGTGCGCAGACCGGCCGGCGGGCGCGCCCAGTCACGGCAGGCCGCGAGCAGTTCGCACTGGCGCCCGGCATCGAGCCAGTCCGGCAGGTGCACCGCGCCCGGCGCGACCTCCGTGCGGCTCCGGGGAAACAGCTCGGTGTCCATGACTCCATGCTCGCGCACCGCTCACGAACGTCGTGCGGGAAGCCTGCCGACGCCCCTTCGAGGCCCTTCGACGCCCCTTCGACCCCCCTGATCTGCGGCTCGGCTAGCCTGGGCGCACGATGAACGACCGTATGACGACGCCATGGGGCGAGCCGGAGCTGACCCGCTTTCCCGAGGACCGCCACAACCGGCTGCGCGCCTGGGACGCCTCCGACACGTACCTATTGAGTCATCTCGCGGATCTCACGCATCCCGCGGAGGGCGGTCAGCCGCTCGACGGGACGGTCGTCGTGGTCGGCGACCGCTGGGGCGCCCTCGTCACCGCCCTCCACGCGCACCGCCCCGTGCAGATCACGGACTCGTTCCTCACCCAGGAGGCGACCCGCGCGAATCTGACGCGCAACGGTCTCGACGCGGATTCGGTGCGTCTGCTCACCACCCAGGATCCACCGCCCCCGCGCATCGACGTGCTCCTGGTCCGCGTGCCCAAGAGCCTCGCGCTCCTCGAGGATCAGCTGCTGCGCCTGGCCCCCGCCGTGCACAAGGGGACGGTCGTCGTCGGTACCGGCATGGTCAAGGAGATCCACACCTCGACACTGAAGCTGTTCGAGCGGATTCTCGGTCCGACCAGGACCTCGCTGGCCGAGAAGAAGGCCCGGCTCATCCTCTGCGCCCCGGATCCCGGGCTCACCCGGCCGGCGAACCCCTGGCCGCACGCCTACACGCTGCCCGACGGCATCGGGCCGGTCTCCGGCCGCACGGTCGTCAATCACGCGGGCGTCTTTTGCGCGGAGCGCCTGGACATCGGCACGAGGTTCTTCCTTCAGCATCTGCCGTACGGGGAGCGGGGTGCCCGGCGCGTCGTGGACCTGGGCTGCGGCAACGGTGTGGTCGGCACCGCGGTGGCGCTGGCCGATCCGGAGGCCGAGGTGCTGTTCGTGGACGAGTCGTACCAGGCGGAGGCCTCGGCCCGGGCGACGTACCGGGCGAACACCGACGGCAAGGCGGAGTTCCGCGTCGGCGACGGCCTGAACGACGTCCCGGCCGCGAGCGTCGACCTGGTGCTCAACAATCCGCCCTTCCACTCGCACCAGGCGACCACCGACGCCACGGCCTGGCGGATGTTCACCGGAGCGCGCCGCGCACTGCGGCCGGGCGGTGAACTGTGGGTGATCGGCAACCGGCACCTCGGCTATCACGTAAAGCTCCGCCGTCTCTTCGGCAACAGCCAACTAGTCACCAGTGACGCGAAGTTCGTGATCCTGAAGGCCGTCAAGGAGTCCTGAAGGACGTCGAGAAGTCCTGCGGGCCGCCGCGAGGTCCTGAGGGACTCAAGGAGTGCTGAGGGACTCAAGAAGTGCTGAGGGTCGCCTCGCCATGCGCCTCGCCGTGCGACTCGCCGCGCAAGGCCCGTGGAGACGCGCCCAGTTCGCGTCGGCACGCCTTGTTGAAGGCCTGCAGATCGGGGATACCGACCGACGCGGCGACCGCCGGGATGGAGAGTGTCGAGGCGCGCAGCAGGTGGTGGGCTCGGTCGAGTCTGCGGCGGCGGATGTACGCCACGACCGTGCCGCCCGTGGTGGCGTGGAAGAGCCGGGTCAGGTGGTTGTGCGAGACACCCGCGGCTCGGGCCACGGCGGGCACGGTGAGCGGGGCGGCAAGGTTCGCCTCGATGTACGCGACCGCGGTGGTGACGGCCGGATGCGGGCCGGGGCGTTCGGCGGCCGGAGCGAGATGGGCGATGCGCCACAGAGCGGTCCAGATCTCGGCCCGGGTACGCTCCGGCTCGCCGGGAACGGAGGCGACCGCCTGGAGCAACAACCCGGTCAGCATGGGGAGTTCCGGTCCGGCATCCTGCATCACGGGCACGGTGCGCGGCGGCCCGACGGGAGCGATGCGCAGGTGCGCGTACAGGTGCTCCGAGCGGCCCTGGTAGCGGTAGCGAACCGTCGTGCCGGGCGGTACGAGGCTGATCCGGCCGGGGCGGATGGTGTGCGGCGTGCCGTCGACGGTCAGCTCGGCCTCGTACTGGTAGAGGTGCAGCTGCCACAGCTCCGGCAGGCGGAAGACGTCCGTGCGGCTCGCGACGCCGTGCACGCCGACGCCGGCGTTGGCGACGACGGGCGGCTCCCCGAGGTGAAACTCCGTGTCCCGCATGGTGAGAATCTACCAGTGGTGGTGAACGGGGCCAACGCGCCGGACGGGCCTCGCTCCGTAGGTTCGGTCCATGACGAACTCCGAACACCCTCCTCTCCTGAGCTCGGTGCGGATGGCCCACTTCGTGGCCCACGGCTCGTTGCGCCTCGACGCGGTGGTCCCCGCGGAGATGAACGCCGAGGCGATCGGGTTCCTTGGGCGGGGCGTCCCGGGCGTGCCCTACGGCAGCACGGTGCCGGACGCCTACCCCGAGGGCTCCTTTCCCCGGCGGCTCCTCGGCATCCCGGCCGTGGCCGGGGCTCTGCGCAGCCTCGTCGGCCCGGACCCGCGCGTCGACCACCACGCCGTGCACATCCGCGAGCCCCACGAGGGACGGGCGCAGCCGCTGCACGGTGACGCGATCATCGACGTCCGCACCGACGCCTTCGACGTCCAGCTCATGTACTACCCACAGGACGTGACCCTCGACATGGGCGGCACCCTCAGCGTGCCGGGCAGCCACCTGCGGCGTACGAACGAGACCGACACCGGCCGCTACCAGAACCTGCTCGGCCAGTCCCGGCTCGTCTGCCCAGCCGGAACCGTGGTGTTTCTGCACCACGGCCTCTGGCACGGCGGGCGGCGCAACGACAGCGACACGGTGCGCTACATGTTCAAGATCCGCTTCAATCCGACCGTACGGCAGCGGCGGCTGTGGGACACCTCGGACCTCGCTGACCCACGGGTGGCCAAGGAACTCCTGAGGACCTTCCCGTGGTACGAGCCCGCCACCGGCCGTCTGGAGTTCTACAACCGCGTCCTGCTGTGGCGGTCGCTGACCGGCGACGAGTCCTTCGATCTCGAGCACTGGGTGACCCGTGTCTCCAACCGCCCTCAGGGAGAAGTAGCATGACGGCTCGTCAGCAAGTATTGGTGCTCTACCTGGGTACGTCGGCGCTGGACTCGCCGGTCGTCGGCTGGTCGGTGTACGACGGCACGGGGCGTACGTCACCCACGACCGGGGACAGCGACGAACCGCCGTACAGGTCGGGGGTGGACGCCTTGCGGGACGGCTGGCGGCTGTTCCAGGCGGCTCAGTTGATTCCGCCGTACCCGGGCGGCGAGTACGACGTGTCGTTCCTCAAACACGAGTTCTTCTTCGAGAAGCTCGTCGACACCTCAGCGGGCGCGTAGCACGCCGATGATCCGCGCCACCGCCTCGGCCATCGCCTCGCGGGCCACCGTGAGGTACTTGCGGGAGTCGACCGCCTCGGGGTGGGCGGTGAGGAACTCCCTGATCGCGCTGGTCATGGCGAGGTTCAGGGCCGTTCCGACGTTCACCTTGGTGATGCCGCCCGTGACGGCCGCCGTCAGCTCGGTGTCCGGGAGCCCGGACGAGCCGTGCAGCACGAGCGGCACGTCGAGGGCGGCGGTGAGGCGCCCCAGCAGGTCGTGGTCGAGAGCGGCGGTACGCGTGGTCATGGCGTGCACGCTGCCGATCGCCACGGCCAGGGCGTCCACTCCGGAGTCCGCGACGAAGGCTCGCGCCTCGGCGGGGTCGGTGCGGGCGGCGGGCGCGTGGGCGTCCAGCGGCGGCCGGCCGTTCTTGCCACCGACCTCCCCCAACTCCGCCTCGATCCACAGACCTTGGGCGTGGGCCCAGTCGGCGGCGGCCCGTGTGGCGGCGAGGTTCTCGGCGTACGGCAGCCGCGACGCGTCGTACATCACGGAGCTGAATCCGGCGGCGGGCGTCTGCCGCAGCAGGCCGTCGCTCTGCACATGGTCGAGATGCAACGCGACGGGCACGGAGGCCTGTTCGGCGGCCGCGGTCGCGGCACGGGCCAGCGGGAGGAGCCGGCCGTACCGGAACTTCACCGCGTTCTCGCTGACTTGGAGGATGACGGGGGCGCCCACGGATTCGGCGCCGGTGATGACGGCTTCGACGTGTTCCAGCGTGATGACGTTGAAGGCGGGGACGGCTCCGCGCGCCCCGGCCGCCTGGGCGACCAGCTCACCGGTGGCTGCGAGGGACACGGCCTCTCCTTTCAGGGCGTGGTGAGGATCACCGAACGGGTGAGGTGGCGTGGCTGGTCGGGGTCGAGGCCGCGGGACGCGGCGACGGCCACGGCGAGTCGCTGGGCACGGACCAGTTCGGCGAGCGGGTCGAGGCCTCCCGCGACCCACAACCCGCCAGTGGCGCGCACCTGTTCGGCCAGCCCGTCGGGTGCCTCGCCGAGCATCCAGGTCGCCCTTCCGGCGGAGGTGATGCTGATGGGGCCGTGCCGGTACTCCATCGCCGGATAGGCCTCGGTCCACGCCAGCGCGGCCTCGCGCATCTTGAGCCCCGCCTCGTTGGCGAGACCCACGCTCCAGCCGCGGCCCAGGAACGTGAACTGCGTGCAGTCGACCAGCCCTTCGGGCAGCGGCAGCGACAGGGCCGTGCGGGCGTCGGCGACGACGGCGTCGGTGTGCAGACCGAGGTGGGCCCGCAGCAGGGTGAGCGCGGTGGTGGCGAACCGGGTCTGCACCACGGAGCGCTCGTCGGCGAAGTCGAGTACGACGGTGTCATCCGCCGCCTCCAGCACGGGAGTTCGCGGATCCGCGGTGACCGCGACCGTGCGGGTACGTCCCTTCAGCCGGTCGAGCAGGTCGAGCACCTCCGTGGTCGTGCCGGAACGGGTCAGGGCCACGACACGGTCGTACGCGCGCCCGTACGGGAACTCGGAGGCGGCGAAGGCGTCCGTCTCACCCTGACCGGCCTGCTCGCGCAGCGCGGCGGCCGCCTGCGCCATGAACCACGAGGTACCGCACCCCACGATCGCGACCCGCTCCCCCGCCGCGGGCAGCTCGGCCGCGTGCCCGGCGGCCTGCTCGGCGCCCCGTGTCCAGCACTCCGGCTGACTGTTCAGCTCGTCCTCGACATGACTCATGCCGTGCTCTCCCCAGGCTTGCTGATTGTTCTTGCAAGATATAGCGCCTTTTCAATCACAATCAAGCACACTGGCAGGAACAGCGTGCGCTAGGGTCCCGGAGAGATCGAGGAACGGAGAGCGTGCATGTCGCGCGACGCCCGCTGGAAGGCGCTGCTGGAACTGCTCGTGGAGCGGGGCCGGCTGGACGTCGAGGAGGCGGCGGCCGAGCTGACCGTGTCGGCCGCGACGATCCGCCGTGACTTCGATCAGCTCGCCGAGCAGCAGATGCTCGTCCGCACCCGGGGCGGCGCGGTCGTGCACGGTGTCTCGTACGAACTGCCCTTGCGCTACAAGACGGCCCGCCACGCCTCCGAGAAGCAGCGCATCGCGAAGGCCGTCGCGGACCTGGTCGCGCCCGGTGAGGCGGTGGGCCTGACCGGCGGCACGACCACCACGGAGGTGGCGCGCGCTCTGGCCGTACGCAGCGACCTCGCGACCGGCTCACCCGCGCTGACCATCGTCACGAACGCGCTCAACATCGCCAACGAGCTGGCCGTGCGCCCCCAGTTCAAGATCGTGCTGACCGGCGGAGTCGCCCGCCCGCAGTCGTACGAGCTCGTCGGACCGCTCGCCGACGGCGTGCTCGGCCAGATCACTCTGGACGTTGCCGTGCTCGGTGTGGTCGCCTTCGACGTCACGCACGGCACGGCGGCCCACGACGAGGCGGAGGCCGCGATCAATCGACTGCTGTGCGAGCGCGCCGAGCGTGTGCTGGTAGCCGCCGACTCCAGCAAGCTCGGGCAGCGGGCGTTCGCCCGGATCTGTGCGGCCGACGCGGTGGACACGCTGGTCACGGACGTGGCCGTGAGTGAGGACATGGTGCGGCGGTTCGAGGAAGCCGGGATCACGGTCGTCGCCGTCTGACCCGCGCCGTCCCAGCAGGTCGCCGACGCGTCCGGTGCTGTCGCGACTGAGCCGCGGAGAGATACTGGGCGGTGTGCGGTTGCGGGGCTTGGGCTGTGTCGCCGCCGGGCTGATGCTGGTGGCAGCGGTCGCCTGCACAGGGAACGACGGCCGCGGTGCCCCGTACACGGACGCGGCGGCATCGGACGCGGCGGCATCGACCCGATCCGCGAACAGGGACCCCGGCGGAACGTACGACCGGCCCCCGATGTCGGTTGCGCCGACCCCCACGCCGGCCGACCCCGTGTCGATCCCGGGCCTGATCGCGCGTGACCACCAGGGCTCCGACCTCCGGCTCGGCTCCGTGCTCGCCCGGACCGACGCCTACACCCGGTACGCGATCACGTACGAGGCCAATGGGCTGACGATCTCGGGAATCCTGAACGTCCCCGAGGGCAAGGGGCCGTTCCCGGCGCTGGTGCTGGCGCACGGATACATAGACCCCGCCGTCTATACCACCGGTCGCGGGCTCGCCCGGGAACAGGACCTCCTGGCCCGCAACGGCTATGTGGTCCTGCACACCGACTACCGCAACCACGCGGGCTCCGACGACGACCCCGACAACGACGTCAACCTGCGCCTCGGCTACACTGAGGACGTCATCGGCGCGGTGCTGGCACTGCGCTCGGCAGACCGTCCCAAGATCGACGGTGACCGGATCGGCCTGCTCGGACGGTCGATGGGCGGCGGCGTCGTGTACAACACGCTGGTGGTGGCACCCGGCCTGGTCGACGCCGCGGTGGTCTTCGCACCGGTGAGTTCGCGTCCGGCCGAGAACATCGACCACTTCCAGCGCAGGAACGGTGATCCGGTCGCCGCCGAGATCGACGCCAAGCACGGCACGCCCGAGGAGAATCCGGAGTTCTGGGAGCGGGTCTCGCCCCTCAACTACGTCGACCGGGTGACCGAGCCGTTGCTGATCCACCACGGCACCGCCGACGACACCTGCCCTCTCGCCTGGTCGGAGCGGACCGCCGCCGCTTTCGAGGCGGCGGGCAAGGACGTCGAGTTGCGGACGTACGCCGGCGAAGGGCACACATTCGGTGCCCGGTGGCCGGCCTCGATGGACACGACGATGGCCTTCTTCGACCGGCATCTGCGCTGATTCAGTACTTCTCCGGGCTCGCGGCTCGTTCCGTACCCGCGGAGCCGACTGCCGTAGTGATCCGGCGGTAGGCGGCACGGGCGTTCACGACGCGGGCGAGGGTGGTTCCCGTGAGGGCGGCGGTGACCAGGCAGGCGAGCCAGAACGTGTCACGGTGCCCGGCCCAGGTGAGGGTACCCACGGGCGGGACGGCGAAGCCGTTGAGGAAGAGCCAGCACATGACGGCCGTACCGGGAGCCGCGACGAAGCGCGCGCACATACCCAACAGCGCGGCCAGCAGGGACAGTACCGCCAGGGCGAGCGCCGGCCGGCCCGTGCCTGCGAGGCTGTTGAGGAGTGCCACCAGCAGCAGTGCGCCGCCGCAGGCCGCGGCCCACACGAGAGGGGTGGCCACGGGCTGGGGCACGGGCCTTGTCTCGGCGCTGAGAGGCAACCACTCGATCATGCCCAGGCTTCCCTCCGTTCCATTCCGTTCCGGTCCGCTCCGGCGTCCACTGGGGACTCGCCGCTCGCACACCTGGGAGCGAGGTTATGCGAAAACGGATCGTCCGATCCGGCACCTGGACCCATCTCCCCACTCTCGAGCCCTGGCTGGACCAGGGCCGCACTCGGCTTGCGCCGGGTGATGCGGCGGGCAACGGGTTCGGTCCAGCGGGCGGTGAGCGGGCCGATGATCACCAGGATCAGGACGTAGGCGGTGGCCAACGGGCCGATGCGCGGCTCGACACCGACTGCGAGCCCTGCGATGACGATGGAGAACTCACCGCGCGCCACCAGCGTGCCACCCGCCCGCCAGCGGCCCTTGGCGGAGACACCGGCGCGGCGGGCGGCCCAGTATCCCGTGGCGATCTTCGTGCCGACGGTGACGAACGCCAGGACGAGGGCGGGCAGCAACACCGGGGGAATGCTGGAGGGGTCGGTGTTCAGACCGAAGAAGACGAAGAAGACCGCGGCGAACAGGTCCCGCAATGGGGTGAGGAGGGTGCTCGCCCCTTCGGCGACCTCACCGGACAAGGCGATGCCAACCAGGAACGCACCGACGGCCGCGGAGACTTGGAGCTGCTGGGCGATGCCCGCGACGAGGAGCGTGAGCCCCAGGACGACCAGGAGGAGCATCTCCGCACTGTCGGAGGAGACGGCGCGGCTGATCAGCCGGCCGTGGCGCAGGGCGACGTACAGGACGGCGCCGACGGTACCGAGGGAGATCAGCAGGGTGACGGCGCCACCCGCCAGACTCACTCCGGCCAGCAGGGCGGTGAGGATCGGCAGATAGACGGCCATGGCCAGGTCCTCGATGACCAGCACCCCGAGCACGACGGGGGTCTCGCGGTTGCCGAGGCGACGGAGGTCTCCCAGGACCTTGGCGATCACGCCGGACGAGGAGATCCATGTGACGCCTGCCAGAGCGACGGCGGCCACCGGTCCCCAGCCCAGGAGCAGGGCCGCGACGGCGCCGGGCACGGCGTTGAGCACGAAGTCGACCGCGCCGGAGGGGTATTGGGTCCTCAGAGTGGTGACGAGTTCCGAGGCGCTGTACTCCAGGCCGAGCAGGAGCAGCAGGAGGATCACGCCGATCTCGGCGCCGGTGGCGACGAACTCCTCGCTGGCCTGCAGGGGCAGGATGCCGCCGTGGCCGAAGGCGAGCCCGGCCAGCAGGTAGAGGGGTATGGGTGAGAAGCCCACCCGTCCGGCGAAGCGCCCGAGCAAACCCAGGGCGAGGATGATCGTCCCGAGTTCGATGAGCATGGCGGTCGTGTGGTGCACGGGCGTCTGTCCTCCGTTGATCAGTTCGGTGACGGCGTCTGTGCCTGAGCGGGCGTTCGACGGGTGGGGCCGAGGGCGGGTGGGCCGTCGGCGCCGTACGTGTGCGGCGGAGCGAGTGCCAACTTCCTTGATACCGAAGCCCCTTGGGGCGTCGGCGAAGGTTGCCTGCGGAGGGCAGCGCGGGCAGGCAGCCGCCGGTGCCGCAGGCGGGAAGCGGAAGCGAGTGGGGTCGCGTCACTGCCGTCGGGCGGCGGTGAGCGAACCGCGAATGCGCCGGGCGCCTATCCCGTACCCGAGGTACGAAGCTGCCCCCCACTGCGCGGAGCGAAGCGGCGTCAGCGTGAATACTGGCTGCTCAGGCCGGTGTTGTCGGTATCAGGAACGCCGTCACGAGCGGCGTTGTCGACACGCGTCACCCTCGCGACGGACGAATCGGAACCGCGGGGGACCGCTGGGGCAACAGGCGGACGGACAGCATGGACAACTCGCTCCATGTCGCGTCTCCCTCCCCCACGGCAACCCCGGAACCGCCGCCCTCTACTGCATGACTGAGCCAACCAACGCTCAAGAGAGCGTAAGTGCTTGGTAAAGGATCCTAGCGCACCCAGGAACCGCCACTGATGGCGACCTGGTCATTTCCTGACCATCGAGAAGGAACTCCCCCCGCCCCAAACACGTCGGCCGGGGCCCTTCCGCGACGACTCGCTGGAAGGACCCCGGCAGCACCACCGGTACGGATCGGTGCGCTCAGAGCAACCGGTCCTTGGCCTTGTAGTAGGCGCCGCCGAACGGCAGGAACCAGGGGGTGCCGTTGTAGAAGGGGACGGGCACCTTCGGGAAGCCGAAGCCGCGCAGGGGGTTGGCCTCCGGCTTGCCGTCCATCATCTCGGCCACGGCCCGGCCCATGTACGTGGCCATCTGGACGCCGTGACCGCAGTAACCCATGGAGTAGTACAGGCCGTTGACGTCACCCGCGTGCGGGATACGGTCCCAGGAGAAGCCGACCATGCCGCCCCAGACGTAGTCGATCCGCGTCCCGGCCAGCTGCGGGAAGATCTCCGTCATCTCCCGCTTGAGGATGTCGCCGCTCTTAATGTCGGAGGCCGGGTTGGAGGGGGCGAAGCGGGCCCGGCCGCCGAAGGCGAGGCGGTTGTCGGGGGTGAGGCGGACGTAGTGGCCGACATTCTTGTGGGCGACGAGCAGGCGGCCGTTCGGGATGAGCTCCTTGGCGCGTGCCTCCCCCAGCGGCTCGGTGACGATGATGAAGCTGCCGACGTTGATCAGCCGCTTGCGGAACCACGGCATCGACTTGTCGGTGTAGGCGTCCGTCGCCGCCATGACCTGCTTGGCACGGATGGTGCCGTTCATGGTCTCCACCAGGAAGCCGCCGCCGGGGAGGCGGGTGAGGCCGGTGGCGGCGTTGCGCTCGTGGATCTCGGCGCCGGCACGTTCGGCGGCGCCTGCCAGGCCGCCGACGAACTTGCCCACGTGCAGGCCCGCGCTGAGCGGGTCGAGCAGGGCGCCGTGGTAGTAGTCCGTGCCGAGCTCGGCCCTCAGTTCGCTCTTGCTCAGGACGATCGTCTCGTGGCCGAAGTTGTCGGCCAGGTCTCGCTGCTTGGTCCGCAGGCCATCGAAGTGCCCGGGCTTGCAGACCGCGCCGAGGCGCCCGGAGCGGTTGAAGTCGCAGTCGATGTTCTCGGTGCGGGTGAGTTCCTCGACGACGTCGACCGCCTCGCGGAAGGCGTCGTACAGCTCACGGGCGCGCTCCTGCCCGAAGCGCTTGCGCGCCTCGGCGGGGCTGATGGTGATGCCCTGGGTGCACATGCTGCCGTTGCGCCCGGAGGCGCCCGAGCCCACCTTGTCCTTCTCGACCAGGACGACCCGGGCGCCCTTGCGGGCGGCGTGATAGGCGGTGGACAGGCCGGTGAGACCGCCGCCGATCACCACCACGTCCGCCTCGTCGGGCAGGTCCTTTCCGGAACGGTCGGGCAGGGCGGGGGCTGTGTCCAGCCAGTAGGGGATCTGCT
Organism: Streptomyces montanus; assembly: GCF_005786655.1. NCBI lineage: Bacteria > Bacillati > Actinomycetota > Actinomycetes > Kitasatosporales > Streptomycetaceae > Streptomyces > Streptomyces montanus. The sequence goes on along the minus strand of NZ_VBZC01000101.1, from coordinate 436 downwards.
TCATGGCGTGCGTCCTCTGTGTTCTCGGTCTGTTTCGCCGTTGCGCCGTCGGTCAGCAGCCGAGGAGCTTCGGCAGGCCCGACAGGTCGGGCAGCTCGTCGTACGGCTGGTAGTCGGAGCTGCCCAGGCGGCCGTAGCGGTTGATCCACACCCGGCGCTTCAGGCCGAGGTCGCGAGTCGGGATGTGGTCGTACTCCCAGCCCTGGGCGGTGTGGATGACCTGCGACGGCTCGACGCCCATGGTCTTGAAGGCGTACTCGAAGGTCTGGCGGTCGGGCTTGTAGGCGCCGGCCTGCTGGGCCGTGATGACGTAGTCGAACTCGACGCCGATGTTCTCGACGTTCCGCGCGATCAGGTTGTCGTCGGTGTTGGAGATGATCGCGATCTCGTACTTGGTCTTCAGGGCGCGCAGCGCGTCCGGGACCTCCGGGAAGGG
>NZ_VBZC01000100.1:0-22532 GCF_005786655.1 Streptomyces montanus | reverse complement strand
CGCCCTGGACCTTGCCGACACCACCGTCACCATCGCCGACATCGACTGGGAACGCTTCGCCCCCACCTTCACCACGAGCCGCCCCAGCCCACTGCTGGCCGCACTGCCCGAAGCCGCCGGAGCGCTCCACGGCTCGGCCGGGGGAGCCCCGGGCGTCGAGGTGACCGTCGGCTCCGCGCTGCGCGACCGTCTGGCCGAGCTGCCCGCCGAGGACCGCGACCGCGAGCTGCTGGACCTGGTCCGCGGCCGGGCCGCCGCCGTGCTCGGCCACGCGGGCCCGGCCGCCGTCGTTCCCGGCGGGGTCTTCCGCGAGTTGGGCTTCGACTCACTGACCGCCGTGGAGCTGCGCAACGCCCTCACCGCCGAGACCGGCGTGCCCCTGCCCTCCACCCTGGTCTTCGACCACCCCACCCCGCTGGCGATCGCCACGCACCTCCGCGAGGAACTCTTCGGCGTCGAGCCCGCGGACCGGACCTCGACCACTGCCCTGGTCGCGGTCGACGACGACCCCGTCGTCATCGTCGGCATGGGCTGCCGGCTTCCTGGTGGCGTGGCCGGTCCCGACCACCTGTGGCGGGTCGTGGCCGGGGGAGAGGACACGGTGTCCGGTTTCCCCGAGGACCGCGGCTGGGATCTGGAAGGCCTGCTCGCCGCCAGCGACACACGATCAGGCGGCTTCCTGCGGGACGCCTCCCGCTTCGACGCGTCGTTCTTCGGGATCAGCCCCCGTGAGGCCCTGGCGATCGATCCGCAGCAGCGGCTGACGTTGGAGACTTCCTGGGAGGCACTGGAACGTTCCGGTATCGCCCCCGCTTCCCTCAAGGGCAGCAGGACGGGCGTCTTCGTCGGCGCGGGCAGCTCCGGCTACGGCGCCGGGCTCCAGGAGATCCCCGAGGGGCTCGGCGGGCACCTGCTGACGGGCGGCGCGGGCAGCGTCGTATCGGGCAGGGTGTCGTACACCCTGGGTCTCGAAGGGCCGGCGGTCACCGTCGACACGGCCTGTTCCTCGTCGCTCGTCGCTCTGCATCTCGCCGTCCAGGCTCTGCGCTCCGGCGAGTGCGACCTCGCGCTCGCGGGCGGGGTCACGGTGATGGCGAACCCCGGCGCCTTCGTGGAGTTCAGCCTGCAGGGCGGGCTGGCACCCGACGGGCGGTGCAAGGCCTTCTCCGACGACGCCGACGGCACGGGTTGGTCGGAGGGCGTTGGCATGCTGGTCGTCGAGCGGTTGTCCGACGCCCGGCGCAACGGCCACCCCGTGCTGGCCGTCGTACGAGGGTCGGCGGTGAACCAGGACGGTGCGTCGAACGGTCTGACCGCGCCGAACGGGCCCTCGCAGCAGCGCGTGATCCGGCAGGCGCTCGCCGCCGCCGGTCTGGGCCCGCAGGACGTGGACGCGGTGGAGGCGCACGGCACCGGCACGACGCTCGGCGACCCCATCGAGGCGCAGGCGCTCATGGCCACCTACGGCCAGGACCGGCCCGAGGACCGGCCGTTGTGGCTCGGCTCGGTGAAGTCCAACATCGGGCACACCCAGGCCGCCGCCGGTGTCGCGGGCGTCATCAAGATGGTCCTGGCCCTCCGCGAGGGGGTCCTCCCGGCGACGCTCCACGCCGAGGAGCCGTCGTCCCACGTCGACTGGTCGGCCGGTGCCGTACGGCTGTTGAGTGAGCAGGCCGACTGGCCGGAGACGAACCGGCCGCGCCGGGCCGGCGTGTCCGCGTTCGGCGTCTCGGGCACCAACGCGCATGTCGTCATCGAGGAGGCGCCGGAGCCCCAGTCCACCGTGCCCGAGCAGCGCGCCACGGCGGACCCGGCGGCCTCGGCGGCCGCGGCCGCCCCCGAAGGCGCGGTGGTGCCGTGGGTGGTGTCGGGGCGTGGCGCCGCCGCCCTGCGCGCCCAGGCCGGACGGCTCCTGGCCCACCTGGAGGAACGGCCGGAGCAGCAACTGTTCGACGTCGCCGACGCGTTGGTGACGACCCGTTCGCCGTTCGAGTACCGGGCCGTGGTGTCCGGCATGGACCGGCAGCGACTGCTGCGCGCCCTCGCGGCCGTCGCGGCGGGCGAGCCGTCGGCCGACGCCGTCACCGGTGACGCGCTGACCGAGGGCGGGACGGCGTTCCTGTTCGCCGGACAGGGCACGCAGCGGCCGGGCATGGGCCGTGAGCTCCACGACGCCTTCCCCGTCTACGCCGACGCCTTCGACGCGGTCTGCGCCCAGCTGGACGGACGCCTCCAACGACCGCTGGGCGACGTGGTCTTCGGCGATGACGCCGGCCTCCTGAACCGTACAGAGTACGCCCAGCCCGCCCTCTTCGCCGTCGAGGTCGCCCTGTACCGGCTCGTGGAGTCCTGGGGCGTACGACCGGACCACCTGCTGGGGCACTCCGTCGGTGAGCTGGCCGCCGCGCACGTCGCCGGAGTGCTGTCGCTGGAGGACGCCTGCCGTCTCGTCGCGGCCCGCGGGCGGCTCATGCAGCAACTGCCGCCCGGCGGGGCGATGGTGGCGATCCAGGCCACCGAGGACGAGGTCCTGCCGCTGCTCGCGGGACGGGAGTCCGAGGCGGGCGTGGCCGCCGTGAACGGACCGCGCTCGGTGGTCGTCGCCGGTGACGAGGACGCCGTGCTGGCCCTGGCCGCGCACTTCGAGGGCGAAGGGCGCAAGACGACACGGCTGCGGGTCAGCCACGCCTTCCACTCGCCCCGTATGGAGCCGATGCTCGCCGACTACCGCGCGATCGCCGAAAGCATCACGTACGGCCGGCCACGCATCCCGATCGTCTCGAACGTGACCGGGCAGCCGGTCTCCGCAGAGGAACTCGGCTCGGCCGATTACTGGGTGCGCCACGCCCGTCAGGCGGTCCGTTTCGCCGACGGCATCGCCTGGCTGGAGCGGCACGGCGTGACCAACTACCTCGAACTGGGCCCCGACGCGACCCTGACCGCCCTGTCCCAGAGCTGCTGGGACGACCCCGGGCACCTCGCCGTCCCCGCACTGCGCGACGACCGTCCCGAACAGGCCGCCCTCGTCTCCGCGTTGGGTGCGCTGTTCACCCGCGGGGTCCCCGTGGACTGGCCCGCCCACCTCGGCGCGGTGGCCCCGGGCACCCGGCCCGCGGAGCTGCCCACGTACGCCTTCCAGCAGCAGAACTACTGGCTGGAGGTCCCGGCGGCCGGTGGGGATCCGGCAGGCGTCGGGCTCGTCCCGGTGGACCATCCGCTCCTCGGTGCCGTGGTGCCACCCGCCGCGGGCGGGACCGTCGTCGTCACCGGTCGGCTGTCGGCGCACGCGCAACCATGGCTCGCCGCCCACCGGATCGCGGGAGCGGTCGTGGTGCCGAGCACCGCCTTCCTCGAACTCGCCGTCCGGGCCGGGGCGTACGCCGGTTGCGGTCACGTCCACGAACTCACCCTGGAAGCGCCGCTCGTCCTGCCCGAGCAGGGCGCCGTCCAGCTCCAGCTGCACATCGAGGAACCGGGCCCCTCCGGGACGCGTGCCCTCGGCGTGTACGCGCGGGTCGACGGCCAGGACGACGACGGGCCCTGGACGCGACACGCCTCTGGCCTGCTGACGGCAACCGAAAGCCCGTACGTCACAGGCGACTTCGATGAGTTCGATCGATTCGATGACTTCGACTTCACGGTCTGGCCGCCCGAAGGGGCGCGGGACATCGACGTGGACGGCGTCTACGACCGGCTCGCCGCCGCCGGCCTCGACTACGGACCAGTCTTCCAAGGACTCAAGTCCGCGTGGCGGCACGGCGAGGACGTGTACGCCGAGGTCGCCCTGCCCGAGGGCACCGAGACGGAGGCCGGACGGTTCGAGCTGCACCCCGCGCTTCTCGACGCGGCCCTGCACCCGCTCGGCCTCGGCGTGTTCGAGGGCCTCGGCGACGGCCGCGTCCTGTTCTCCGTCAACGGCACCTCCCTGTACGCCGCGGGGGCCACCACCCTGCGCGTACGGCTGACCCGGACCGGCCCGGACACCTTGGCCCTGGCGGCCGCTGACACGAGCGGCGAGCCCGTCATCGCCGTCGAGTCGCTCCTGCTGCGGCCCGTCGCCGACGAGCGCGCGGCTGTGTCCGTGCCCGTCGCCGGCACCCTGCTGCGCCGGGACTGGACTCCGCTCGACCTCCCCGCGCAGCCGGACCCGGACACCGGCGGCTGGGCCCTCCTCGGCGCCGACCGCCTGGGCCTCGGACCGACGGCAGGAGGCGCCGGCCCGGACACCGCCGACATCGTGATCCTCTCCGCCCCCGACGGCGCGGAGAGCGCCGCAGCCCTGCTGGAACGGTGGGACACCGCGGGGCATCCCGGCCGCCTGGTCGCCGTCACACGAGGCGCGGTGGCCGCGGGCACCGGAGCGCTCGATGCCGATGCCGATGCCGATGCCTGTGCTTGTGCCGATGCCGATGCCGAAGCAGACGCAGACGCAGACGTCGGCGCGGTCGCGCTGCGCACGTCGGCCCAGGTCCTCGCTGCCGCCCACCCGGGCCGCGTCGTACGCGTCGACATCGACGCGGCCGACGCCTCCTCGGCGGTCCTGCCCGCCGCGCTCGCCACCGATGAGACAGACCTCGTCATCCGCGACGGCGTGGTCAGCGCCGCCCGCCTGGTGCGCGTTCCCGAGTCCTCCCGCACCTCCGCCATCCACGACGCTGACGGCATCGTGCTGGTCACCGGCCCGCTCGCCCCGCAGGTGGCCGAGACGCTGCCCGGCGCGACCGCCGTCGACGACATCGCCTCCGTGCCGGAGTCGCTCCGGAACGAGGGCCGTCCGGTCGCCCTCGTACACACCGTCGACGGCGAGGAAGACATCGCCGACGCCCTGCGCCTGCGCGAACTCACCCGCGACGGCGGCCTGTCCGCGTTCGTCCTGCTGTGCACGGGCGACTGCGGGCCCAGTGTTACCGCTCAGCTCTCCGCCCTCGCCGAGAGCCGGGCGGCGCGAGGGCTCACGTCTCTCGCCCTGGTCCCGCCGTACCCGGGGCACGACCGCACGGACCGCCGGGCACTCACCCCGCTGTCCGTCACCGAGACCGCCGCGCTGCTGCCCCAGGCGCTGGCGAGCGGTCAACCGACCGTGTTCCCCGTCAAGTTGGACACCGCCGCGCTGCGCGGTCCGGGCACTGTGCCGCCCGAGCTGCGCGCCCTCGTCCCCGTGTCCGCCCGGCGTGCCGCGGCCCGTGCGCAGACGGCCGGAAGCCTCGTACGGCGACTGGCCGGCCGCTCCCCGGCCGAGCGCGAGCGCACCCTGCTCGCCACCGTACGGGCCCAGGTCGCGGCCGTCCTCGGCTACGCGGGCCCGGACGAGGTCGAACCCGGACGGTCCTTCTCCGACCTCGGCTTCACCTCGCTCACCGCGGTCGAACTGCGCAACCAGCTCAGCACCGCGCTCGGCGTGACGCTCCCGGCCACCCTCGTCTTCGACCATCCCACCCCGGCCGCGCTCGTCCGCCACCTCGGCGAGGACCTGTTCGGGGAGGACCTGTTCGGCGAGGCGGCGGACGACGCGGCCGTCCTCCGTATCGCCGCCCCCGTGGACGACGACCCCATCGCCGTCGTCGGTATGGCCTGCCGCTACCCCGGCGGGATCCGCAGCCCCGAGGACCTGTGGGAGCTCGTCCTCGCGGGCGGCGACGGTGTCTCCCCGCTGCCCACCGACCGCGACTGGCGCCCGGAGACCCTCTACCACCCCGACCCCGACCACCCCGGCACCGTCTACACCCGGGAGGGCGGCTTCCTTCACGACGCCAGCCAGTTCGACCCGGCGTTCTTCGGGATCTCGCCGCGCGAGGCGCTGGCGATGGACCCCCAGCAGCGTCTGCTGCTGGAGACCTCCTGGGAGGCGCTGGAACGCTCCGGCATCGACCCGGTGTCCGCGCGTGGCAGCAGCACCGGAGTCTTCGCGGGTGTCACCTACCAGGACTACCCCATGATCCTGGCCGCGTCCGACGACAACTTCGAGGGCTACGTGGGCACCGGCAACTCGCCCAGTGTGCTGTCCGGGCGCGTCTCGTACGCCCTCGGCCTGGAGGGCCCGGCCGTCTCCGTCGACACCGCCTGCTCCTCCAGTCTGGTGGCCCTGCATCTCGCCGCGCAGGCCCTGCGGCAGGGTGAGTGCGACCTCGCCCTCGCGGGCGGTGTCACCGTCATGTCCACCCCCGGCTCGCTCATCGAGTTCAGCCGGCAGCGGGCGCTCGCCGAGGACGGCCGCTGCAAGCCCTTCTCGGCGGACGCCGACGGCGCCAGCTGGGCCGAGGGCGTCGGCATGATTGCCGTCGAACGGCTGTCCGACGCTCGTCGCAACGGCCACCCCGTACTGGCCGTACTGCGCGGCAGCGCTCTCAACCAGGACGGCGCGTCCAACGGCCTGACCGCCCCCAACGGGCCTTCGCAGCAGCGCGTGATCCGGCAGGCGCTCGCCGCCGCCGGTCTCGGCCCGCAGGACGTGGACGCGGTGGAGGCGCACGGCACCGGCACGACGCTCGGCGACCCCATCGAGGCGCAGGCGCTCATCGCGACCTACGGCCAGGACCGGCCCGAGGACCGGCCGTTGTGGCTCGGCTCTCTGAAGTCCAACATCGGCCACAGCCAGGCCGCCGCCGGTGTCGGCGGTGTCATCAAGATGGTCATGGCCCTCCGGGAAGGGGCGCTCCCGCCGACCCTCCACGCCAAGGCGCCCACCCCGTACGTCGACTGGAGCGCGGGCGACGTACGCCTGCTGACCGAGCGGACGGACTGGCCCGAGACCGGCCGTCCGCGCCGGGCCGGCGTGTCCTCCTTCGGCATGAGCGGCACCAACGCCCACGTCATCGTCGAACAGGCACCGGAACCCTCCCCGGCAGCCGACCCTGTGAAAGAGGAGGCGCTGCCCGCCGTACCCGTGTTGCCTGCCGTGCCCGTGGTCCTCTCCGGCCGCTCCGAGGCCGCGCTGCGCGACCAGGCCGCCCGGCTGCGCGCCCACCTGCTCCGCCACCCGGGAGCGGACCTCACCGACGTCGCCTACTCCCTGGCCACCACCCGTTCCGCCTTCGAGCACCGCGCGGCCTTCCTGACCACCGGCCGCGACGGCCTCGACGAGACGCTGCGCGCCCTCGCCGACGGCGACCCCTCCGCCGGACCGGGCCTGCTCACCGGGACCGCCCGCGCCACCACCACCGCCGCGCCCGTGCTGGTCTTTCCCGGCCAGGGCGCCCAGTGGGCCGGCATGGCGCGCCGACTGCTCGCCGAATCGCGGGTGTTCGCCGACCACGTCGCCGCATGCGAAGCCGCCCTCGCCCCCTACGTCGACTGGTCCCTGACCGCCGTCCTGCGCGGCGACGAGGACGCCGCCGACCTCGAACGCGTGGACGTCGTACAGCCCGCGCTGTGGGCCGTGATGGTCTCCCTGGCCGGTCTGTGGCGGTCCCTCGGGGTCGAACCGGCCGCCGTGGTGGGCCACTCGCAGGGCGAGATCGCCGCCGCCTGCGTCGCGGGCGCCCTCTCCCTCGACGACGGCGCGCGGGTCGTGGCCCTGCGCAGCCGGGCCATCACCGGGATCGCCGGCACCGGCGGCATGATGTCCGTGCCGCTCGCCGCCGACGAGGTCCGCGAACGGATCAGCGTCCCCGGCAGCTCCTGGGCCGACCGCCTCGCCGTCGCAGCCGTCAACGGACCCACGTCCGTCGTCGTCTCCGGCGACGCGGCCGCCCTCGACGAACTCTTCACCGCTCTCACCGACGACGGCGTACGGGCCCGCAAGGTCCCCGTCGACTACGGCTCGCACTCCCCGCAGGTCGAGCCGATTCGCGAGCGCGTCCTGGAAGCGCTGGCCGGGATGCGGCCCCGCGAGAGCGAGATCCCGTTTCGCTCCTCCGTCACCGGCCAGTGGCAGGACACCACCGGACTCGACCCCGAGTACTGGTACACCAACCTGCGCGAGACCGTACGGTTCGAGGAGGCCGTGCGCGGACTGGTCGCCGAAGGTCACCACACCTTCATCGAGGTCGGCCCGCACCCCGTGCTGGCCGTCGGGCTGCAGGAGACCCTCGACTCCCTGAACGTCGACGGCACCGTCCTCGGCTCGCTCCGCCGCGACCAGGGCGGACTGGAGCAGTTCCTCACCTCCGTCGCCGACGCCCACGTCCACGGCGTCACCGTCGACTGGGGCGCCGTCTTCGCCGGTACCGGCGCACGCCGGACGGACCTGCCCACCTACCCCTTCCAGCACCAGCGTTACTGGCCGACCGTTCGTGAGTCCGCCGCGGCCGACGCCGCCGCGAGCGGCGCGCTCACCGCGGACTCGGTCGAGGCACGCTTCTGGGAGACGGTCGAACAGGAGGACCTGGAGGCCATCACCGGGACACTCGACCTCCCCGGCGACGCACCCCTCAGCGCCTTCCTGCCCGCCCTCTCGACCTGGCGCCGCACCAGCCGGGAACGCTCCACCACCGAGGCCTGGCGCTACACCGTCACCTGGACGCCGCTGACCCAACGCGGCGCCGCCGGAGCGCTCTCCGGCACCTGGCTCGTCGTCGCCCCCGCCGACGCGGGCGAGCACGACGCCCTGGTCGCGGCGGCCTGCCGCGCCCTGGAAAGTGGCGGCGCCCGTGACACCCGCCTCATCACCCTCCCCGACGGCCCCACGGATCGCGACCGGCTCGCCGAACTGCTCGGCACCGCCCTCGCGGACGGCACGGATGGCACGGACGGCGCGGACGGCACGGATGGCACGGACGGCGCGGGCGGCGCGGACGGCGCGGATGGCACGGACGGCCAGGAACCGGGCGTCCCGGGCGTCCCGGACGTCTCCGGTGTGCTCTCCCTCCTCGCCCTCGACGAGCGGGCCCACCCCGACCACCCGGCCGTACCGCTCGGCCTCGGCGGCACCCTCGCCCTCGTCCAGGCTCTCGGCGACACCGGGATCGACGCACCCCTGTGGTGCGCCACCCGGGGCGCCGTCGGCGTCGGCGGGGCGGAGAGCGTCACCAGTCCTGCCCAAGCCCTCGTCTGGGGCATGGGCCGGGTGGCGGCCCTCGAGCACTCCGAGCGCTGGGGCGGCCTGGTGGACCTGCCCGCGGTCCTCGACGGCAGGGCGGGCACCCGGCTGTGCGCCGCACTCGCCGACTCGAGCGGCGCCGGTGGCTCGGGCGGTCCGGGGGGCTCGAGCGGTTCGGGGGGCTCCGGCAGCTCCGGCGAGGAGGACCAGCTCGCCATCCGCGCCTCCGGGACCTTCGGCCGCCGCCTGGTCCACGCCGCCCGGCAGCCCACCACCGACCTCGAGACCTGGCGTCCGCGCGGCACCGTCCTCGTCACCGGCGGCACCGGCGCCCTCGGCGGACACCTCGCCCGCTGGCTCGCCGAACGCGGCGCCGGCCACCTCCTCCTTGCCAGCCGCCGGGGTGCCGACGCACCGGGCGCCCGCGAACTGGAGGCCGAACTCACCGAACTCGGCGTCCAAGTGACCCTCGCCGCCTGCGACATCGCCGACCGGGACGCCCTGCGCGCCCTGCTGGACTCGATCCCCGCCGACCGGCCCCTGGACGCCGTGTTCCACGCCGCCGGATCGCTCGACGACGGCGTCATCGACTCGCTCACCCCTGACCGTATGGACCCGATCCTGCGAGGCAAGGCCACCGCGGCGCTCAACCTCCACGAGCTGACCCGGGAACTGTGCCCGGACCTGTCGGCGTTCGTCCTGTTCTCCTCCACCGCGGGTGTCATCAGCGGCGCCGGCCTCGGCAACTACGCCCCCGGCAACGCCTTCCTCGACGCCCTGGCCCAGCAGCGGCGCTCCGAGGGCCTGCCGGCCACCGCCGTGGCCTGGGGCCTGTGGGCCGAGGGCGGCATGGTGGGCGCCGACGACACGGCGGCCGAGCGCATGCGCCGCTACGGCGTCCACCCCATGGACCCCAGGCTCGCCTGCGACGCCCTCGGGCGCGCCGTCGACGGCGACGACACCGCCGTCGTCGTCACCGACATCGCCTGGGACACCTACGCGCTCGCGTTCACCGGACCGCGGCCCAGCACCCTTCTCGACGAACTGCCGGAAGCCCGGCGCGCGTTGGAGACGGCCCGCGAGTCGGCGACCGCCGGCGGTACGGGCGGCGACGACTCCTCCTTGCTCCGCGCCCGACTGGCCGAACTTCCCGCCCACGAACGCCCCGGCACCGTCCTGGACGTCGTCCGCTCGTACGTCGCGAACGTCCTCGGCCATCCGTCGGCCGAAGCCGTCGAACCCGGACGACCCTTCAGCGACCTGGGCATCGACTCCCTCAGCGCCGTCGAACTCCGCAACGGAATGAACAAGATCACCGGGCTGCGGCTGCCGAGCACCCTGGTCTTCGACCACCCCACCTGCTCGGACCTCGCAGCCTTCCTTCTCTCCGAACTCTCCGATCTGTCTGAACGCTCCGACACCCAGTCGGCCCGGCAGACTGCGCACGAAGCCGTCCCCGCGCGGCCCCGGCCGGCTGACGACGAGCCGATCGCCATCGTCGCCATGGCCTGCCGTTTCCCCGGCGATGTCCATACCCCGGAACAGCTCTGGGACATGCTGCTCGATGGTGGGGAGGGTCTGGTGCCGTTCCCGGAGGACCGGGGGTGGGATCTGGACGCGTTGTACGACCCGGAGCCGGGCAAGGCGGGGACGGTGTACACGCGCAAGGGTGGGTTCCTTTCGGGGGCGAGTGGTTTCGATCCGGGGTTCTTCAACATCTCGCCGCGTGAGGCGGTGGCGATGGATCCGCAGCAGCGGTTGTTGCTGGAGATCTCGTGGGAGGCGTTCGAGCGGGCGGGGATCGATCCGGAGAGGTTGCGGGGGAGCCGTACCGGAGTCTTCGCCGGAACCAACGGCCAGGACTACACCGGCATGCTCGCCGCGTCCGGGGAGGACTTCGAGGGGTACATGCTGACGGGCAACGCCGCCAGCGTCGTATCCGGCCGTCTGTCTTACACCTTCGGTCTGGAGGGTCCGGCGGTGACGGTGGACACGGCGTGTTCGGCGTCGCTGGTCGCGCTGCACCTCGCGGTGCAGTCGCTGCGGGCGGGGGAGTGCGATCTCGCCCTAGCGGGCGGACTCACCGTCATGGCCTCTCCCGGCCTGTTCGTGGACTTCAGCCGGCAGCGGGGGCTGGCGGCGGACGGCCGGTGCAAGGCGTTCGCGGACGCGGCGGACGGGACCGGGTTCTCCGAGGGCGGCGGGATGCTGCTGGTGGAGCGGTTGTCGGACGCGCGCAGGAACGGTCATCGGGTGCTGGCGGTCGTGCGGGGCTCGGCGGTGAACCAGGACGGTGCGTCGAACGGGTTGAGTGCGCCGAACGGTCCGTCGCAGCAGCGGGTGATCCGGGCGGCGCTGGCCGGCGCCGGAGTGAGCCCGCTGGATGTGGATGCGGTGGAGGCGCACGGTACGGGCACGACGCTGGGCGATCCGATCGAGGCGCAGGCGCTGATCGCCACCTATGGGCAGGACCGGTCCGAGGGCCACCCCCTGTGGCTCGGCTCCGTGAAGTCCAACATCGGTCACACGCAGGCGGGGGCCGGTGTGGCGGGTGTGATGAAGATGGTGCTGGCGATGCGGCACGGGGTGCTGCCCGCCACGCTGCACGTGGACGCGCCGTCCTCGCACGTCGATTGGGAAGCGGGTGACGTCCGGCTGTTGACCGGGCCGGTAGCGTGGCCGGAGACGGATCGGCCGCGCCGGGCGGGTGTGTCCTCGTTCGGGATCAGCGGTACGAACGCGCACCTGATCCTCGAAGCCGTACCTGAGGAAGCCGTACCTGAGGAAGCCGTAACCGAGGCGGACGCACCAGCGGCAGACGTACCTGAGGACCACACCGAACCGACAGAGCCCGAGGCGCGGCCGTCCGGTGAGGTGCCCTGGGTCGTCACCGCGCGCAGTCGCCCCGCTCTGGGCGCGCAGGCCGACCAGATACTGGCCCACCTCCAAGCGCGTCCGGAGCTCGAACCGGTCGACGTGGGCTGGTCGTTGGCGGCGACGCGGTCGGTGTTCGAGCACCGTGCCGTGGTGCTCGGCGAGGACCGGCAGACCCTGATCGCCGGTCTGCAGGCGCTGGCGGCCGGGGAATCGGCAGCTGGTCTGGTCACCGGGACGGCCCGGGGCGAGGGCAAGACGGCGTTCTTGTTCTCGGGGCAGGGTTCCCAACGCCTGGGTATGGGACGTGAGTTGTACGAGGCCTTCCCTGTTTTCGCTGACGCGTTCGACGCGGTGTGCGCCCACGTCGACGGGCTGCGGGAAGTGGTCTTCGGTGCGGACGCGGAGGCGTTGAACCGCACGGAGTGGGCGCAACCCGCGTTGTTCGCGGTGGAGGTGGCGCTGTTCCGGCTGCTGGAGTCGTGGGGGGTACGGCCGGACTTCGTGGTGGGGCATTCCATCGGCGAACTGGCGGCCGCTCATGTGGCGGGTGTGTTCTCGCTGGAGGATGCCTGCGCTCTTGTCGGGGCGCGGGGCCGGTTGATGCAGCGACTGCCTGATGGCGGTGCCATGTTCGCGGTGGAGGCGTCCGAGGACGAGGTCGGGGCGCTGCTGGACGGCCGGGAGGCCGAGGTGTCGGTCGCGGCGGTCAACGGTCCGCGGTCGGTGGTGATCGCCGGGGCCGAGGAGGTCGTGGCGCAGGTCGCGAAGGAGTTCGCCGAGCAGGGACGCCGTACGTCTCGCCTGCGGGTGAGTCATGCGTTCCACTCGCCGTTGATGGAGCCGATGCTGGAGGAGTTCCGGGCGGTTGCTGAGAGTGTCACCTACCAGTCGCCCGGGATGGCGGTGGTCTCGAACGTCACCGGACAGGCCGCCGGTGCGGGGGAGTTGGAGTCGGCCGAGTACTGGGTGCGGCATGTGCGTCAGGCGGTTCGCTTCGCCGACGGCGTGTCGTGGCTGGCCGAGCGCGGGGTGACCCGGTTCGTGGAGCTGGGCCCGGACGGCACGTTGACCGCCATGGCGCAGACGTGCCTCGCCGACGACGGTGCCGACTCCCTGTTCGTGTCCGCCCTGCGCAAGGACCGCGAGGAACGAGGCGCGCTTCTCACCGCTCTCGCCCAGGCGTTCGCGAAGAACGTCGACGTCGACTGGGCCCGCGTCTACGACGGGACCGGGGCCGAGCACGTCGACCTGCCGACGTACGCGTTCCAGCGCCGGCGCTTCTGGCCCCGGCCGCCCGTCCTGGCCGGTGACGTGGCTTCGGTGGGGCTCGGCTCCGCCGGGCACCCGCTGCTGGGCGCGGCCGTGGAGCTGGCCGGAGGCGACCAGTACCTCTTCACCGGCCGGCTGTCCCTGCGCAGTCACCCCTGGCTGGCCGACCACGCGCTGACCAGCACCGCCCTCTTCCCCGGCACGGGCTTCCTGGAGCTGGCCCTGCACGCGGCCGACCAGGTGGGCTGCGAGCGGGTGGAGGAGCTGACGATCCTGGCCCCGTTGCCGCTGCCGGAGCGTGGTGCCGTACGGATACAGCTGCACGTGGACGCGCCCGACGCGTCAGGTGCCCGCGCCGTGACCGTGCATTGCCGGCCCGAGGACGGGCCCGAGGAGCAGCCCTGGGCGCTGCACGCCAGTGGTCTGCTGACCGGCGGCGGGTCTGGGACTGGAGCTGGGACTGGGGCTGAGAATGGGGCCGGGGCTGAGACCGGGGCTGGAGCTGAGGCCGGGGCGACCGACCTGCCGTACGACTTCACGGCCTGGCCGCCGGCCGAGGCCGCGGAGATACCGCTGGACGGCTTCTATGAACGCTTCGCCGAGCGCGGCCATGTGTACGGGCCGCTGTTCCAGGGGCTGAAGTCGGCGTGGCTGCGCGGGGACGAGGTGTTCGCCGAGGTCGCGCTGCCCGAGGGGGCCGAGCCGGAGGCCGGTGCGTTCGGTCTGCACCCGGCGCTCCTCGACGCGGCCCTGCACGCGGTCATGTTCGTGCCGATGGAGGACGCGGGCCGGCTGCCGTTCTCGTGGAACGGCGTGCGCCTCGACGCCGTGGGCGCCGGTGCGCTACGGATCCGTATGGTCCAGGAGGGACCGGAGTCCGTCAGTCTGGCGCTCGCGGACGCGGCCGGGCGGCCGGTGGCCTCGATCGGCTCCCTGACGCTGCGGGAACTCCCCGGCGACATCGCCGGTTCGACCGTGGGCTCGGCCCGGAACGAAGGGCTCCACGAACTGGAGTGGTCCCCGGTGACCTCCGTACCCCCGCTGCCGGCGGATGCCGTGCCGGCGGACACGGACTGGACCGTCGTGGGCAGCGATCCGGCGGCCGTGGGCTTCCGCACCGGGACCTACCCCGACCTGGACGCGCTCGCCGACTCCGGTGACCCGGTCCCCGACACCGTGCTGTTCACGATGGCCTCCCCCCAGGTCACCATGGTCTCCGCCGCTCCTGGCGATCTGGCCGAAACCGCCCGCGCCACGGTGTACGAGGCACTGGACCTCGTCCAACGCTGGCTGGAGGAGCCGCGCTTCGCGCATGCCCGGCTGGCCGTCGTCACCCGGGACGCGATGCGCGTCGGAGACCGGCCGGTGGACCCCGCACAGGCGGCCGTGTGGGGCCTGGTGCGGGCGGCGCGTTCCGAGAACCCGGGCCGCTTCGTCCTCGTCGACCTCGACGGCGCCCCCGAGTCGGTGGCCGCCCTGCCCGCCGCTCTCGCCTCCGGTGAACTCGAACTCGCCGTGCGTGAAGGCGTGGTGAGCGCGCCGAGGATCGCCCCCCTCGCCGCCGACCGGGCCCTGCCCGCGCCCGTGGACACCGTCGCCTGGCGGCTCGGCGTCGAGGAGAAGGGCACTCTGGAGAGCCTCCGGCTCGTCGAGTGCCCCGAGGCCGCACAGCCCCTCGCCCCGCGTGAGGTGCGCATCGCCGTACGGGCCGCGGGCGTCAACTTCCGCGACGTGCTCACCGCGTTGGGCATGTATCCCGGGGACGCCACGGCCATCGGCCTGGAGGGAGCCGGCGTCGTCACCGAGGTCGGGTCCGAGGTGACCGGGTTCGGGGCGGGCGACCGCGTGATGGGCATGTTCTCCGGCGCCTTCGGGCCGCTGGCCGTGGCGGACGAGCGCATGGTCGTACGGATCCCGCGCGGCTGGTCCTTCGCCGAGGCGGCGACGGTGCCGATCGGTTACCTGACCGCGTACTACGGGCTGGTCGACCTCGGCGGGCTGCGCCCCGGCCAGTCGGTGCTGGTCCACGCCGCCGCGGGCGGTGTCGGCACGGCGGCCGTGCAGCTCGCCCGGCACCTGGGCGCCGAGGTCTTCGGCACCGCGTCGCCCGGCAAGTGGGACGCGCTGCGCGCCGCCGGTCTCGACGACGCGCACATCGCCTCCTCGCGTGACCTGACGTTCGAGAAGGCGTTCCTGGACGTCACCGGCGGGCGGGGCGTGGACGTCGTACTCGACTCACTGGCACGGGAGTTCGTGGACGCGTCGCTGCGGCTGCTGCCGCGCGGCGGCCGGTTCCTGGAGATGGGCAAGACCGACGTGCGGGACCCGCGGCAGGTGGCCGTGGACCATCCGGGCGTCGGCTACCAGGCCTTCGACCTGATGGAGGCCGGGCCGGACCGGATCGGCGAGATCCTCGCCGAGCTGGTGGCGCTCTTCGAGGAGGGTGTGCTCAGGCCGCTTCCCATGGCCGTGTGGGACGTGCGCCGGGCTCCCGAGGCGTTCCGTCACCTGAGCCAGGCGCGGCACATCGGCAAGGTGGTGCTCACCGTCCCCGCCGCGCTCGACCCGGACGGCACGGTCCTGCTGACCGGCGGCACAGGAGGATTGGGGCGGCTGACGGCTCGTCACCTTGTGGCCGAGCACGGTGTACGCCACCTGGTGGTGACCAGTCGGCGCGGCGAAGACGCACCCGGCGCGGCCGAACTGCGTGACGAACTCACCGCCCTGGGGGCCGAGTTGTCCGTCGTCGCCTGCGACGCGGCGGACCGCACCGCCCTGGCCGCCCTGCTCGACGGCCTGCCCGCCGAGCATCCGCTGACGGCCGTCGTGCACACCGCCGGAGTCCTCGCGGACGGCGTGGTTACCTCGATGACGTCCGAGCAGGTCGACCGGGCACTGCGGCCGAAGGCGGACGCTGTGGTCAACCTGCACGAGCTGACCCGGGACATGGACCTGGCCCGGTTCGTGGTGTTCTCCTCGGTCGCCGGTACGTTCGGCGGGGCGGGCCAGGCCAACTACTCGGCCGCCAACGCCTTCCTCGACGCGCTCGCCCAGCACCGGCACGACCTCGGTCTGCCGGCCGTGTCCCTCGCCTGGGGCACCTGGCTGCCCGACGCGGGCATGACCGGAACGCTGACGGAGGCCGACCGCAGCCGGCACGCACGTACCGGCATGGTGCCGCTGGGCGCCGAGAAGGGCATGCGCCTGCTCGACGCCGGCACGGACTCCGACCGCGCGGCCCTGCTGCCGATGGACCTCGACGCCACGGCCCTTCGGGAGCACGCCGACATCCTGCCGCCGCTGCTGCGCGGGCTGGTCCTCGCGGCGCCCGGTCGCAAGCCTGCCCGGCGCCGCGTCGAGCCCGCGGCACCCGGCACCGGCACCGGAATCGGCGGTGGCCAGGACACGCTCACGCTCGCCGAGCGGCTGGCCGGACTGTCGGTGCCCGACCGCGAGCAGCTGCTGCTCGACATGGTCGGCGAACAGGCCGCCGCGGTCCTCGGACACGCCTCGGCCGGTGCCGTCGAGCCCGATCAGACCTTCAAGGAACTCGGCTTCGACTCGCTCACCGCGGTCGAACTGCGCAACCGCCTCGGCGGCGTCACCGGGCTGCGCCTGCCGGCCACCCTGGTGTTCGACTACCCGACTCCCGCGGCCCAGGTCGGGTACCTGCTGGCCGAGTTGGACCTGCCCGACGCCCCAGGCGGTGCGGAGGCCCTGCTCGGCGAGATGGACCGGCTCGAGGCCGCGCTCGGCGGTGCCGACGTGGACGACGAGAAGGACCGCTCCCGCATCACCGCCCGGCTGCGGTCGCTGCTGGCCGCCTGGAGCGGGGAGCCGGTGGCGGCGGCCGGCGCGCCCGCCGGTCCCGTGGGCCCCGCCGGTCCCGTGGGCACCGCCGACCCGCAGGACGCGGAACTGGAATCGGTCGAGACGGCGAGCGAGCTGTTCGACCTCATCGACAAGGAGTTGGGAGCCCCGTGACCCGCGACCACCGCGGGCCGACCGACCCGCAGGCCCTCGATGTGCAGGCCGCCGATCTGCCCGCCCTGCCATCCCTGCCCACCCCGCCCGGCCCGGTACAAGGAAGTGACACGCGTGGCTGACGACGACAAGTACGTGGAGTACCTCAAGCGGGTGACCGCTGAACTGCGGCAGACCCGCCGTCAGCTCAGCGAGGCCGAGGAGAAGGACCGGGAGCCCATCGCGATCGTCGCGATGAGCTGCCGGTTCCCCGGCGGGGTCGCCTCCCCCGAGGACCTGTGGCGGCTCGTCGACGAAGGCGGCGACGCCATCGGTCACTTCCCCCGGGACCGGGGCTGGGACATCGAGGACCGTTTCGATCCCGACCCCGACAAGCCGGGCACCTTCTACGCCCGCGAGGGGGGATTCCTGCACGGCGCCGGCGAGTTCGACGCCGCCTTCTTCGGCATGAGCCCCCGCGAGGCGCTGGCCACCGACCCGCAGCAGCGGCTCCTCCTCGAAACGTCCTGGGAGACCTTCGAGCGGGCCGGTATCCGCCCCGCCACCGTGCGCGGCAGCGCCACCGGCGTCTTCGTCGGCGCGGCGACCTCCGGCTACGGGGTGGGCCCGGTGGAGGTGCCCGAGGACGTCCACGGACTCATGCTCGCGGGCAACGCCACTTCGGTCGCCTCCGGCCGTATCTCCTACGTCCTCGGCCTGGAGGGGCCCACGGTGACCGTGGACACGGCCTGCTCCTCGTCGCTGGTCTCCCTGCACATGGCGATACGGGCGCTCAGGTCGCGGGAGTGCGACCTCGCGCTCGCCGGCGGCGTCGCCGTCATGGCAACCCCCGGGCTGCTCTTCGAGTTCAGCCGGCAGCGGGGGCTCGCCCCCGACGGACGGTGCAAGGCGTTCTCCGACGACGCCGACGGCACCGGCTGGTCCGAGGGCGTGGGCATGCTGCTCGTGGAGCGGCTCTCCGACGCGCGCCGCAACGGCCACCCCGTACTCGCCGTCGTCCGCGGCAGCGCCATCAATTCGGACGGCGCCAGCAACGGACTCACCGCGCCCAACGGCCCCTCGCAACAACGGGTGATCGAACGGGCGCTGGCCGGCGCCGGCCTCGGTGCCGGGGACGTCGACGCGGTGGACGCGCACGGCACCGGTACCTCGCTCGGCGATCCGATCGAGGCGCAGGCGCTGCTGGCGACGTACGGGCGCGCCCGCGAGGCGGACCGCCCCCTGCTGCTCGGCTCGCTCAAGTCCAACCTGGGGCACACCCAGGCGGCGGCCGGTGTCGCCAGCGTCATCAAGATGGTCATGGCGCTCCGGCACGGCCGGCTGCCCCGTACGCTCCACGTCGGCGAGCCTTCGTCGCACGTGGACTGGTCGGCGGGGCACGTACGGCTGCTGACCGAGCCCGCCGACTGGCCGGACACCGCGGACCGCCCGCGCCGCGCCGCGGTGTCGTCCTTCGGGATCAGCGGCACCAACGCCCACACGATTCTGGAACAGGCTCCGGCCGACGATTCGGCTTGCGAGCCGGCTTGCGAGCCGACCGGCGAAACAGCCGACGGCGCCGTGCCCGGGAATGCTGCCTCGGCCGGTTCCGCCACGCCTGGAACGGCCGCCCCGACCGGTTCCGTCGCGCCCCCCACGGCCGCGGAACCGTCGGCGCCCCGCCCACCGCTGCCGGTCGTGCCGTGGATCCTCTCCGCCCGTGGCGAGGCCGCACTGCGCGGCCAGGCGGCGCGCCTGGGGGAGTGGGCGGCGGACGGCGGCACCGGGGCAGCACCGCTCGACATCGCCCACGCGCTCGTCACCACCCGGCAGACCTTCGAGCACCGGGCCGTGGTCCTGGCCGAGGACCGCGCCGCCGCTCTGCGCACCCTCGCCGCGCTCGCGGAGGACGACGGCGACGCCGGCCCCGGCGCCGTCACGGGGCGCGCGCTGCGCGGTGCCACCGCCTTCCTCTTCTCCGGTCAGGGCTCCCAACGCCTCGGCATGGGACGGGAGTTGTACGAGGCGTTCCCGGTATTCGCGGAGGCCTTCGACGCCGTCTGCGCGCACGTCGATGGTCTGCGGGACGTCGTCTTCGGTGACGATGCGGACGCGCTGGACCGCACCGAGTTCACCCAGCCCGCCCTGTTCGCCCACGAAGTCGCCCTGTACCGCCTGCTGGAGTCCTGGGGCGTCAAACCCAAGTACGTCATGGGGCACTCGCTCGGCGAGCTGGTCGCCGCCCACGTCGCCGGCGTCTGGTCGCTGGCGGACGCCTGCCGGCTGGTCGCGGCCCGTGGCCGGCTCATGCAGGCCCTGCCGCCCGGCGGCGCCATGGTCTCGGTGGAGGCATCGGAGGACGAGGTCGCGCCTCTGATCGCGGCCTACGACGGCGCTGCCGACGGCGGCGTGACCCGCGCGGTCTCCGTCGCCGCCGTCAACGGTCCCCGAGCCACCGTCATCTCGGGCGACGAGGCCGCCGTCGAGGAGATCGCACGGCAGCTGGCCGACCAGGGCCGGCGCACCAAGCGGCTGCGGACCGGCCACGCCTTCCACTCGGCCCGCATGGACGCCGTGCTCGACGAGTTCCGCGCGGTCGCCGAACAGGTCGCCTACCGCCGCCCCCGGATCACCGTCGTCTCGAACGTCACCGGACAGGCGGCCACGCCGGACGAACTCGGCTCGCCCGACTACTGGGTACGGCACCTGCGGCAGTCCGTCCGCTTCGCCGACGGCATCGCCTGGCTCGCCGGCCACGGCGTCAGCCGCTTCCTGGAGGTCGGCCCGGACAGCACCCTGACCGCCCTGGCCCAGGCCTGCCTGCCCGACGACACCACCGAACGGGTCTGCCTCGCCACCGCTCGCAAGGACCGGCCCGAGGCCCGCACCCTGCTCACCGCCGTGGCGGGCGCCTTCGCGCACGGTGCCCCCGTGGACTGGGAGACCGTCCTGGGCACGCGGGGCACCGGCACCCCGGGTGGGCGCACCGGCCGTCGCGTCGAGCTGCCGACGTACGCCTTCCAGCGCGACCGCTACTGGCTCCGCATGGCCGACCAGCCCCTCGGCGACGTCGCCGCCGCGGGACTCGGCAGTGCCGGGCACCCGCTGCTCAGCGCCGTCGTGCGGGTCGCGGACAACGACCAGGTCCTGCTGACCGGCCGTCTGTCCGTGAAGTCCCACGCCTGGCTCGTCGACCACACCGTGTCGGACGCCGTCCTGCTGCCCGGCACCGCGTTCGCCGAACTCGCCCTGCGCGCCGGCGACGAGGTCGGCTGCGACCTGCTGGAGGAGCTGACCCTCGAAGCCCCGCTCGTCCTCCCGGAGAAGGGCGCCGTCCAGCTCCAGCTGGCCATCGGCGCGCCCGACGCCTCCGGCCGCCGCCCGCTCGCCGTGTACGCGCGGCCGGAGAGCGGCGCGGACGAGGACGCCGAGTGGACGCGGCACGCCTCCGCCACCCTCGCCACCGACAACGCCACCCGGCCGTCCTTCGAACTGACCGCCTGGCCGCCGGACGGCGCCGAGCCCGTCGCCCTCGACGGCTTCTACGCCGCACTCGCCGAGACCGGCTATCAGTACGGCCCGGTCTTCCAGGGCCTCACGCGCGTATGGCGGCACGACGGCCACTGGTACGCCGAGGTCGCCCTGCCCGAGGACCAGCACAAGGAAGCGGCCCGCTTCGGCCTTCATCCCGCGCTGCTGGACGCGGCCCTGCACGCGCAGCTCGCCGCTCCGGCGGAGGAGCGCACGGGCAACGGCGTCAGCCTGCCCTTCGCCTGGAGCGGGGTCCGGCTGTACGCGGTCGGCGCCACCGCCCTGCGGGTGCGGATCACGCCCGTGGGCGCGAACGGCGTCGGCCTGCGGATCGCCGACTCGACCGGACAGCCTGTCGCCGCGGTCGACACGCTGGTCTCCCGCACGGTCTCGACCGACGGCCTGCGCACCGCCGCGGATCCCGCCGACGGCCGGCTCTACGGCGTCCGCTGGACGCCCGTGGGCTCGGCACCGGCCGCGCCCGCTACCGACGAGCTGTACGTCCTCGGCGATCAAGCCCCCGGACTCGACCAGGACTGGACGCCCGCCGCGTCGCTCGCCGATCTGCCCGACGCTCCCGGCATGGTCGTACTGCCCTGCACGCCCGCCGAAGACGCCGACCCCGGCACCGTCGCCGCGCACGTCCTGCGGACCGTGCGGGACTGGCTCGCCGACGACCGTTTCGCCGACGCCCGGCTCGTCGTCGTCACCCGCGGCGCCGTCGCCACCCGTACCGGCGAGGACGTCCCGGGCCTGGCCGCCTCGACCGTGTGGGGCCTGATCAGGTCCGCCCAGTCCGAGAACCCCGGCCGGCTCCTCCTGCTCGACGTCGACGACGCCTCCGGGAACGCACTCGGGACCGTACTGCCCGCCGCCGTCGCCCTGGCCGAGGCGGCCGGCGAGCCCCAACTCGCCCTGCGGGACGGCGAAGCGCTCGTCCCGCGCCTGGCCCGTATCGGCGAGTCCCGCATCAGCGGAACCAGTGAAGCCCCTGCCGCCAGCACGGGCGAAGCAGCCTGGGACCCCGACGGCACCGTCCTCATCACGGGCGGCACCGGCGCCCTCGGCGCCCTCGTCGCCCGCCACCTCGTCACCCGGCACGGCATCCGCAGTCTCGTCCTGGCCTCCCGCCGGGGCCCCGACGCCCCCGGTGCGGCGGAGCTGCACGCCGAACTGGCCGCCCTGGGCGCCGAGGTGACCGTCGAGGCCTGCGACGCCGCCGACCGCGACGCCCTCGCCGCGCTCCTCGCCCGTGTCCCTGCCGACCGCCCGCTGCGCGGAGTCGTCCACACCGCGGGCGTCCTGGACGACGGAGTCCTCGACTCGCTCACCGACGAGCGGCTGGAGCGGGTGTTGCGCCCCAAGGCGCTCGCCGCGCTCAACCTGCACGAGGCGACGAAGGACCTGGACCTCTCCGCGTTCGTACTCTTCTCCTCCGCCGCCGGCCTCCTCGGCGGTGCCGGGCAGGCCAACTACGCGGCCGCCAACACCTTCCTCGACGCGCTGGCCCACCACCGTCGCGCGCAGGGGCTGCCCGCCGTCTCCCTCGCCTGGACCCTGTGGGCCGGATCCGACAGCATGACGAACGGCGGCGTGACCGACGGCGTGGTCGGCGGCATGACCGGCCGCCTGCG
The DNA here is from genome assembly GCF_005786655.1 of Streptomyces montanus. Lineage (NCBI taxonomy): Bacteria > Bacillati > Actinomycetota > Actinomycetes > Kitasatosporales > Streptomycetaceae > Streptomyces > Streptomyces montanus. The sequence goes on along the minus strand of NZ_VBZC01000100.1, from coordinate 281 downwards.
CGACGGCGACCTCAACCGCATCTCCGCCTCCGGCCTGCCCCCGCTCACCGCCGAACAGGGCCTCGCCCTGTTCGACGCCGCCCTCGAAACAGGTGAACTCGAAGCAGGCGAACTCGACGCAGGCGAAGGCGAAGCACTGCTCGCCCCGCTCCGCCTCGACCTCGCCGCCCTGCGCGGCGCCGCAGCCGCGGGCCGTCTGCCGATGCTGCTGCGCGGCCTCGTCCGGGCCCCCGCCCGGCGCGCCGTCGAGGCGGCCACCGGTGACGCCTCCGGCCTCGCCC
>NZ_VBZC01000010.1:0-218708 GCF_005786655.1 Streptomyces montanus | reverse complement strand
GATACGCGGACGAGCCCGGCCCGGGCGGCGTACCGGCGGCGAGACGGTCGCCCTGGCCCGCGGCGACCCGTTCCGGCGTGGGCCGGGACGTCGCGGGCCGGGCCGCGTTGCGCAGCACGTACGCCGCCACGGCGAGCACGGCGGCGGTGATCAGCGCGGCCGCCCAGTCGGGCAGCCCGAGCGCGAGCAGCAGACCGAGAGTGACGGCCAGGGCACCGCCCGCGTAGAGAGCGACGGCGCCGGACGCGGCGTACAGGGCGGCGGCGCGGCGCTGCTTGCGCGTCTGCTCGCGCAGTTCGTCGCGTACGGCGTCCCGGGCCACCTGCGCCAGTTCGTCGACCAGATTCTTGTCCAGATGTTCCAGATGATCCACGTGATCGATGCGATCCATGGCGGCCGGGTACCCGCGCCCCTGCGCGCATAACGCCACCACCTCGGGCACACGGGACCGTCCGCCCCTCGGGACAGCGCAGGTTTCCGGCCGAAACGATCTCGCTCTCGGCCCGCGGCCAACTAGGCTCTGACGCATGGAAATTCTGGGAGCCACGCTGCGCATCTGCGTCGACGACCTGGAGGCTACGGTCCCCTTCTACGAGAAGCTGGCGGGTGGCAGAGCGCACCGCTTCGAGCGCGGCGGCGTGTCGGTCGCCGCGGTCGGCTGCTTCCTGCTGATGAGCGGACCGGCGGCGGAGCTCGAGGTGCTCCGGAAGGTCTCGGCGACGATCGCCGTGAAGGACGTCGACGAAGCCCACCAGGTGCTCACCGACTCGGGCGCGCAGGTCCTCGCCGGCCCGGTGGCCACACCGGCGGGCCGCAATCTGATCGCGTTGCACCCGGACGGGACCGTGTACGAGTACGCGGACCGGAACGCGACGGAGTAGCCCCGCCGCTTTGTTCCCTGGGGGCTCCGCCCCCAGGACTCACCCACGAGGGCGCACCATCTCCGCGGTGATGGCCCAGCGTTCGTGGTCCCGCCAGGCTCCGTCGATGAACAGGAAGTCCGGCGAGAAGCCCTCCAGCCGGAAGCCGCAGCGGCGGGCGAGCGCGATCGACGCGGCGTTGTGCGGCTGGATGTTGATCTCCAGTCGGTGCAGCCCGAGCCTGCCGAACGCGAAGCGCACGACCAGCCCCAGCCCCTCGCTCATCAGCCCGCGCCCCGCGGCGTGCGCGAAGGCGCCGTAGCCCACTGCCCCGCACTGGAAGGCGCCCTCGACGATGTTGTTGATGTTGATGAACCCGGCGATACCGCCGCCGTCCTTCTCGCAGACGAGGAACCCGGCCTTCGTCGGATCCTCGTTGAGCCGTCGCGCGTACGCGGCGTAGGCGTCGCGCCCGGTGGGCGGGAACAGCCAGGGGTGGTGCAGGTCCTTGCTCTCGCGTACGCGGGCGATGAACTCGGCGCCGTCCTCGTTGCGGTAGCGCCGTATGCCCACGCGGGGGCCTTCGGCGAGGTATCTGTCGGTGTTGTCGTGCACCCCGCCACGGTACGCGGCCCCCTGTCGGCGCCGCTTCGTGAAGTACACGCGACGGCCGCCCGGACCGGCTTCTCAGACCGACGGTGTGGTCTGCGCGCACACATCGCCGAGCGTCTTGCGGGGCAGGTCGGCGTGGGCGGCGTCGGCATAGGCGCGGAAGGCGAGGAGGTAGTGCGTGCCGCCCACTTTCATATGCCGCAGGAGCTGTACGCCGTACACCTTCTTGAGGCCCGGCCAGTCCTTGTCGGGCTTCACCGGGAAGGTCGCGTGGTTGTACTGGGTGGACTCGTCGAGGTACTTCCAGTCCGAGGCGTGCTTGTCGGCGTACCAGCGGAAGGCCTTGGCGAAGCGGTTGACCTTGGCCTTTGAGCAGATGGTGGGGCCGCAGTCCTCGATGGCGATTTCCTGTCCGGCGTAGACCGGCTCGTCCTGCGTCCGGGTGCCGGGCCCGCACGACCACCGCACAGGAGTCCCGAATTCCTGCGAGCAGTCCAGCCTCGGGCCGCGGAAGGCGAAGGGCAGTTCGCGGGCTCCGTACAGTTGCGAGCGTTCGTTGCCCTTCCAGACCTCGTCGCCGACGACAGGACGCGTGTCCACGGCCCGGTAGCGCGCGAAGCGGGAGTCGGCGGGCGGCTTGGGGAGAGGGATCGCGGCGAGCCGGCGCCGTGGCGGGTCGGCGATCTCCGCGTTGTGCAGGACCTGCTGGGCCAGGATCGCGCCGATGCTCAACACCCGCTCACGGTCGGCCAGTTCCTCCCGGTACGTCAGCGTAAGCCACACGTTGCCGGAACGGGCTCGGACGGTGGCCTGGTAACCGCCTTCGCCGAACTCGGGTGTTTTCTCCGCCTCCCAGGACGCGCTGTCGGCCACACCGGGCAACGGGCGGGCCTTGCCGTCCTGCACCTGGTTCTCCGCCATCCGCACCGCACTGACCCCGCCTCGCGGAGCCTGCCTCAGGACCGTCAGCCGCAACAACGCGTCGCGCCCCGGCCCCGTCTCCCACCAGCCGCAGGCCCTTTTGTCGTCGGTGTCCAGCTGGGCACGGGACATCTTCTCGGGGCGCGACATGACCGGCCGAAGCTCGCCGTCTGACAGCAGTGTGCAGGCGGGAGGTGGCGCGGAGTGCGGACCTGCCGCCGCGGGGACGGTGCCCGGGGCATAGCCGCCCCAGGCGAACAGCCCTGCGACCAGGAGCATTTGACCGACCCAACCCCCGATGTCGAAGAGCACGTGCGGATCCTTGGCACCGCCTTCCGGCTCCCCCTCCCCGGCGAGCCGGTCGCGCAGCTCCAAGTGCCTGAACTGGTACACGCCGCCGCTCTGCCGCAGCACCCCACGCCGATGGGCGTCCTCGAGAAACGCGTGGCAGCGCCACGGCAGCCGCCCCGTCGCCGCCAGCCAGCAGCGGGCCAGCGCATAGCGCGCCCATGCGGTCCGCGTCGCACCGCACAGCACGAACGCCACACACCCGCAGACGATCAGCACGGCCGAGTCCGTGGGATTGGGTTCGTACCCCCAGTCCAGGCCGTGCGTCCGCCAGCTGATCCAGAACGCGGTGAACGAGACAAGGAGGATGACGGGCAACGTCCATGACGAATGGTCACCCTCCGCGACCCGGAACACGCCGGTGGTCAGCGAGGCGACCCGATCGTCCCGGAGGACCGCCCGGGGTCCCGTGGCGGCCCCGATGTCCGCCGGGGCGGTCAGCGACTCGATCGGCCGCCAGGGCCGCCAGCCCCACGGGAAGGTCAGCCGCCTCGGCCCCGGCAGTGGCTCCCTCGGCTGGCTCGCCCAGCACAGGAGCGCCGCGGGCAGCGCCAGTAGGCCGAAGAGGAGCCACAGCGGACCGGGCAGCGATCCGTCGGCCACAGCGCGCCCGGCCCCCGTCCCGTACAGCGCGCCCGTCAGCAGGAGCAACCCCAGCACGGCAGGGATCGCACCGACGACTGCGGGATGCGCCAACTCCAGCCGCCACCAGGAGAGTTCCTGTGTGCCGGTCGCCCGCAGATGCCTCGCCAGAAAGGCCAGCCACCGCCCGGCGTCCTCGGCCTGCCATGGGCCCCGTGCGCCACGGTCGTCCAGCGGAATCCGGTAGACGGCGGGGACATACGCGTCCAGTAGATGCCGCTCGATCGCCTGCCGGTCCGGGAAGCGGCGGGAGTCCAGCAGTTCCATCGGGTCGGCATCGGTGTCGCTGTACGCGGCCCGCGCGAGCCCGACCATCAGGGGCGTGGCCAGAGCGGCGCGCAACCGGGCGGCGGGCCGGTCGCGCTCCTCGGCGGCCAGCCGCTCCAGGACGGGGTCCCATTTGGTGGCGGTCTGTTCATGGCGTCCCGTCCGGCGGGTGGTGCGCGGCAGGAACTCGGCCAGCTGAGCGACACCCAGCGGCTGAAGCTGCACCACGGCCGCTCCGGTCAGGACATCGGCGTCGGCCACCGCGTCGGCGTACGCCGTCGGGCGGCTGGTCAGGACGAGCCCGCGCCCCGGTCCGAGTCCCGCGTTGAGCTGGCGCAGGGCCTCACCGCGCCCGCCCTCGGGCATTTCGTCGAAACCGTCGAGTACGACCAGCACGCGCCCGCTGCCGAGCAGGGCCCGTGCGACGGCGTCTCGTTCGGTGTCGCTCCGTCCGATCTCCGGGTAGTGGTCGGCGAGTTGACGTGCCGCCCACGCCCACGGCCCCTGCTGAGCGACATTCCAGGAGGCGAGCGACAGCACCACGGGGACGCCCCGTTCCACCTCGTCGGCGTCGAACAGGGCGCGGGCCAAGCGCAGGGCGAGCACCGACTTCCCTGCCCCGGCGGCTCCCAGGATCACCAGGCGGCGCAGCGGCAGCCGGGTGAACTCCGCTGCCACATCGGCCAGTTCGCCCGTCAGGTCCAGCGGGCCGTCCTCGCCGTCCCGGATGTTGATCCAGTGGTCGGCCAGGAGAGGGTCCCCCTCGGCCCAGCGGACCCGGAGAGGGACCGGGTCATGGATCCGGGACAGCCGCTCCTCACGGTCGTAGACGGATCGCAGCCGGGAGGCCAGCACCGTGGCCGCCGCGTCCAGGCGCTCGTCCGGCAGAAACAGGTCGGTGTCCCTGGCCGCCCGCCACGCCCCGATCGCCTGCCAGGCTGCGAGGAGCAGCAGGACGGCGCCGCCCACCCGCCAAGGTGCGGCACCACCCAGCAGGAGCAGCCCCGCCCCGAACGCGGTGAGGGCCGCCACGGACACACCTGTGCCCGCCTTCGACCAGGCCGACCACTCCCCCGGGTGCAGATGGACATGGATCCCACCCTGCACCGACCCGGTCATCACCACATGCCCGGCGGTCCCGCCCTCGAACCTGTTGGTGACCGAACGCGGCTCACCCCGCCCCCGCAACCGCATCCCGTTCCCCCGACGATCAGCTCAATGAGCCCGTGCCCCATCTTCCCAAGCACGCGTCACAGGCGCTACACCAGTGCCGGACCGTCCAGCGTCAACGTCCCTGCCTCCGCGTCCAGTTCGCCCCGCACTCCGAAGGGAATCGTCAACGCCCCTTCGCCGTGCCCGAATCCGAACTCCTCCACGATCGGGACCCCGAGCCCGCCCAGCCGGTCGAGGACGAGAGCCCGCACCTCCTCGTACGGATCGCACCCGGCCCAGGATCCGAGCAGGATCCCGGCGACCCCGTCGAGCCGGCCCGCGCGCAGGAGTTGGGTGAGGTAGCGGTCCAGGCGGTACGTCTCCTCGCCGGTGTCCTCCAGACAGAGCAGGCCGCCGCGCGCCGTCGGGCGGGCGTGCGGTGTGCCGAGCTCGGCGGCGAGCAGGGCCAGGCAGCCACCCAGGAGGACACCTCGCGCCCGCCCGGGAACCAGGGCCCGGCCGTCCGAGGCAATCGTCCGCACCGACTCCGGCTCGAAGAGGGTCGCCCGCAGATGCTCCTGCGCCCGCGCGTTCTTCAGGAAGTCGACGCCCGCGGCCATCGGTCCGTGCAGCGTCACCAGCCCCATACGGGTCGCGAACGCCTCGTGCAGCGCGGTGATGTCGCTGAAGCCGAGGAACACCTTGGGTCCGGCGGTCCGTAGCGCGTCCCAGTCGAGGAGGTCGACCATGCGCTGTGCCCCATAGCCGCCGCGGGCGCACAACACGGCGTCCACGGCCGGATCGCACCAGGCGGCCTGGAAGTCGGCGGCGCGGTCGGCGTCGGCGCCCGCCAGATAGCCGAAAGTCCGGTGCCGGTCGAGGACATGGGGGGCCACGACCGGCTCCAGGTCCCAGCCGCGCAGGATGTCGAGCCCCGCCTGGAGCCGCTCCTCGGGCACCGGTCCGCTCGGCGCCACGACGGCGACACGGGCGCCGGGGCCCAGTCGGCGGGGTCTGAGGAGTTCCTTCACTTGGCGAGCTCCAGGGTCGGGATACCGGGCGGGTTCAGGCCGAAGACCTGGGCGTACAGGGACAGTTCGGACTCCAGGACCCGCACCATCGTGTCCGCGCGCCGGAATCCGTGGCCCTCGCCCTCGAAGGCGATGTAGGCGTGCGGCACGCGCCGCCCCTGCCCCTCCATGCGGGCCAGGAACCGTTCGCACTGGGCGGGCGGGCAGATGACGTCGTCGAGGCCCTGGAGGAGCAGGAACGGCGCGGTGACACGGTCGGCGTGTTCGGTGGGTGAGCGCTCCGCGTACCGGCCCGGCACCTCGGCGAGGGGTCCGACGAGTGTTTCCAGGTACTGGGACTCGAAGTCGTGGGTCTCGCCCTCGCCCCAGGCCGCGAGGTCGAGGATGGGGTACAGGATGGTTCCGCAGGCGTAGACGTCGGTGCTCGCCAGGGACGCGGCCGCGGTCCAGCCGCCGGCGCTGCCGCCCCGGATGGCGAGCCGGTCGCGGTCCGCGGTGCCCTCGTCGGCGAGTGCGAGCGCGACGGCGGCGCAGTCCTCGACGTCGACGACTCCCCACTGCTCACGCAGCCGGTTGCGGTAGGCGCGGCCGTGGCCGGTGGACCCGCCGTAGTTGACCTCGGCGACACCGATGCCGCGGGAGGTGAAGTAGGCGATCTGCAGGTCGAGTACGAGCGGGGCACGACTGGTGGGGCCGCCGTGGGCCCAGACGACGTAGGGCGGGACTGCGTCTCCCGGTGCGACGTGGCCGGGGTGGTGCGGCGGGTAGATGTGCGCGTGGATCTCGCGTCCGGCGGGACCGGTGAAGGTGCGCATCTGCGGTTCCGGGTAGTACGCCGGGTCCACGGGGTCGTCGTGGGCGGCGCCGATCACGCGGGCGCGGCCGGTGTGGGCGTCGAGCTCCACGACCTCGTACGCGCTGCGCGGGCTGGCCGCGATGCCGATGACGCGGCTGCCGTCCGTCGCGAGGGCCGACGCGAACTCGGTCCAGGGCCCGGCCGTGTCGATGACCTCGCCGGTCTCCGGGTCGAGGACGCCGAGCGCGGTGGCGCCCCGCCCGTGGACGACGGCGATCAGTCCGTCCTCCAGGGGCGCGAACCAGCGCTGGCCGATCTTCCACAGCGGTCCGCCGAACTCCTCCTCACGGGCGCACAGCGGCACGGACGGCCCGCTGCCGGAGGCCCGGTACAGGTTCCACCAGCCGGTGCGGTCGCTGACGTAGAGGAGGGAGCCGTCCGGAGCCCAGTCGGCCTGGGCGATGGACTCGTCGGGGCCGCCGGCGGCCGGCCGGGCGTGCCCCAGCGTCCCGTCGGGGGCCACGTCGGCCAGCATCAGCTCCGTGCCGTCCCACGGCATCCGCGGGTGGTCCCAGGCGAGCCAGGCGGCGCGCCGCCCGTCCGGGGAGACGCGGGGGCCGGTGACGAACCGGTGCGGCCCGTCGGTGAGTTCGCGTACCGCGTCGCGGTTCTGCTCCGCCGAGCCGTCCAGCGGGACGGCGGCCACGGCCCTGCGTACATCGGTGGGGCCGTCACCGGTGAACTCCTCCAGGACGCACCAGACCTCACCCCGCTCCAGGTGCAGCTGCGGGTCCACCCAGCGCAGTCCGCCGCCCACGAGCGACACGGGCGTCAGCGGACGCGGCTCGGCGTCCGGGGCGCCCGGTTCGTACGCGTACAGCCGCTGGTCGGCGAAGTTGACGAAGACCACCAGGGGGCCGGTGTCGAGCATCGCGCCGGCCCAGGGCTGTCCGCCGTACTCGATGACGCGACTCCGTACGTTCCACGGGGCCGGCAGTACGGGCTCCTCGGTGCCGTCGACGCGTCGGCGTACCAGGGTGCGGCGGCCCCCCTCCGTGGGCCGCGGCTCGGTCCACCAGGCCTCGTCACCGACGAAGCCGACGTACTCGGGGTGCCCGTCGTGCGCGGCGGCGAGCGACGCGTCGATGGGCGAAGGCCAGGAGCCGTAGGCCAGGGTCTGCACGATGTCCCCCAATTCGTCCCCCATTTCCTAGGCCGTGCGCAGAAAGCGGTCGAGGACGCGGACACCGAAGTGCAGCGCCTCGACCGGCACACGCTCGTCAACACCGTGGAACATGGCCTGGTAGTCGAAGCCCTCGGGGAGCTTCAGCGGCGAGAATCCGTATCCGGTGATGCCGAGGCGCGAGAACTGCTTGGCGTCCGTGCCGCCCGACATGCAGAACGGCACGACATGTCCCTCGGGCGCGAACTCCTCGACGGCGGCGCGCATCTTCGCGTACGTCGGCGAGTCCACCGGCGCCTGGAGCGCCACCTCCCGGTGGTGGAACTCCCACTCCACGTCGGGTCCCGTGAGCCGGTCGAGTGTCGTGCGGAACTCGTCCTCGGTGCCGGGCAGATACCGGCCGTCGACGTGGGCGACGGCCTCTCCCGGAATCACATTGATCTTGTAACCGGCGTTCAGCATGGTGGGGTTGGCACTGTTGCGCACGGTGGGCTCGACGAAGGCGGCGGCCGGGCCGAGCTTTCCGAGGAGTCCGTCCACGTCATCGAGGTCGGGCTCGACGCCGTACAGCGCGGCGAGTTCGGTGAGCGCCGCGCGGACCGTCGGGGTGAGCCGCACGGGCCACTCGTGGGCGCCGATCCGCGCGATCGCGGCGGCGAGGCGCGTCACCGCGTTGTCCCGGTTCACCTTGGAGCCGTGTCCGGCCCGGCCGCGGGCGGTGAGCTTCAGCCAGCCGGTGCCGCGCTCACCGGCCGCGATGGGATACAGCTGCCGGCCGGCGCCGTCGTGGAAGGTGTACGCCCCGGACTCGCTGACGCCTTCGGTGCAGCCCTCGAAGAGCTCCGGATGGTGGTCGGCGAGGAAGCCCGAGCCGTCCTCGGCGCTCGCCTCCTCGTCCGCGGTGAAGGCGATGACGAGGTCACGTCGGGGGCGTACGCCGTCGCGTGCCCATTGGCGTACGACCGCGAGGATCATCGCGTCCATGTTCTTCATGTCGACCGCGCCCCGCCCCCAGACGACCCCGTCGCGGATCTCCCCGGAGAACGGGTGCACGCTCCAGTCCTCGGCCTGCGCGGGTACGACGTCCAGGTGACCGTGGACGAGCAGCGCGTCCGCGGACGGGTCGGAGCCCTCCAGGCGCGCGACGACGTTCGTACGCCCCTTCGTGCGCTCCAGAAGCGTCGGCTCCAGGCCCGCCTCGGCGAGCCGGGCGGCGGCGTACTCGGCGGCGGGCCGCTCCTGGCAGTCCCCGCCCCCGCGGTTGGTCGTGTCGATACGGATCAGGTCGGAGGTGAACTCGACGACCTCGTCGCAGGCCTCCGCCAGGTCTCGGTGAGCCAGGTCCGGGTCGGCCACGTCTCGATGAGCCACGTCGCGGTGAGCCACCTCTCGGTCAGCGTTGCTCCGGTCAGCGTTGCTCCGGTCAGCCATACTGCTCCTCCACGGCGGCCGAGGCGATCGTGGTGACCGCCTTGAAGGTGCGGATGCCCTCGTACATGGTCGCGCCGGTGTACGCGACCTTCCGCTCCCCGATCCGTTCCACACCCGGCACGACGGTGGCCGCCATGGCCAGGTGCTCGGCGTCGAACTCGACAGCCACGGTGAACGGGCCGCCTTCCACGGGCTCGTGCCGTACGGCCAGTCGGGTCGCCTCCTTCGCCGCCGCGCGGATGTCGGACGCCGTCCGCGCGGGGGTGCGGCACACCGCCGCATACCGCGAGACATGGTCCTTGACGGCGACCTTCAGTGCCTCGGGCGCATAGCCGAGCGCGTCCTCGCAGGCCACGTCGTCGCCGGTGACAAGGACGACGGGTACCCCGTACTCGGCGACGACATGCGCGTTGAGCAGGCCCTCACTGGCGCGTACATCGTTGATCCACACGCCCGTGATCGAGTTGGCGAGATACGTGTGCGCGAGTACGCCCTCCATGCCGGCGCCCGCGTGATACCCGACGAACGCGATGCCGTCGACGTCCCCGTGCTGCACGCCCTCCACCATGGACAGCGTCTTGTGCCGCCCGGTGAGCATCTGCGCCCGCTCGTCCAGCCGCTCCAGAAGCAGATTGCGCATGGTCCAGTGGGCCTCGTTGATGAGGACCTCGTCGGCGCCGCCGTCGAAGAACCCGAGCACGGCGGCGTTCACGTCCGAGGTGAACATCGACCGGCAGCGCTCCCACTGAGGTGTTCCGGGCAGCACGTCGGCCGGCCAGGTCACGCCGGTGGCGCCCTCCATGTCGGCGCTGATGAGGATCTTTACCATGCACCAGTTGTATCGCAGACGGGAGGACGCCCACAGTGCGCGCGGTCAGCCGGAAGGCCCCGCCGTAACCTCTGCCGGCCCCGCCGGCCGCGGTGTCATCGTGCGGCCCACAGGCCCCGTACATGCCCGAGGTGCCGGGTCATGACGGCGCGTACCGCCTCCTCGTCGCGGGTGATGAGCGCGTCGAGGATCTCCAGATGCTCCCTGGCGGATTCCTCCAGAAGACCCGCCTTCGCCAGCGCGTGCAGACCGTAGAGACGCGAGCGCTTGCGGAGGCCGCCGACGACCTCGACCAGGTGCTCGTTGCCCGCGAGGGCGAGCAGGCCGAGGTGGAAGCGGATGTCCGCCTCGACATGCGCGATGAGGTCGCCCGCCGCGGCGGCCGTGACGGTCTGCTCGGCGGCGGGACGCAGCGCCTCCAGGGCGGCGGGGTCGGCGGTGGCGGCCAGCTCCGCGGTCGTGGGGATCTCGATGAGCGAGCGGATGTGGGTGTACTCGTCGAGTTGCTTCTCGGAGACGGTGGTGACCCGGAACCCCTTGTTCGGCACGGTGTCGACCAGGCCTTCCTTGACGAGGTCGAGCATCGCCTCGCGCACCGGCGTCGCCGAGACGCCGAAGCGTGCGGCGAGGGCCGGCGCGGAGTGGACCTCGCCCGGACGCAGTTCGCCCGCGATCAGCGCGGCCCGCAGGGCGTCGGCGACCCGCTCGCGGTAGTTGGGCTTCTTGCCGCCCAGCGTGGGCAGGACGGGTGCGGCGGCGGAGGTGCTGGTGCGCGGGGCGGACATCGGGGCTCCTTGTGACGACAGGGCTCAGAGGATGAACCCGGCCGGGAACGGGTCGGACGGGTCCAGCAGGTACTGGGCGGTGCCGGTCACCCAGGCTCGGCCGGTGAAACTGGGCAGCACGGCGGGGTTCCCGGCGACTTCGGTGGTTCCCAGGAGCCGCCCGGTGAACCGCGTCCCGATGAAGGACTCGTTCACGAACTCGGTGTGCAGGGGCAGTTCGCCGCGCGCGTGCAGCTGCGCCATACGGGCACTGGTCCCTGTACCGCAGGGTGAGCGGTCGAACCAGCCGGGGTGGATCACCATCGCGTGCCGCGAGTGCCGGGCCGTCGCGCCGGGTGCGACCAGGTGCACGTGGTGGCAGCCGTGGATCGAGGGGTCCTCGGGATGGACGGGCTCCTGCTCCGCGTTGATGGCTTCCATCAACGAAAGCCCGGCGGCGAGGATCTCGTCCTTGCGCGCCCGGTCGAAGGGCAGCCCGAACTGGTCGAGCGGCAGGATCGCGTAGAAGTTCCCGCCGTACGCCATGTCGTAGGTCACCGTCCGCCCATCGGCCAGCGTGATCTTGCGATCGAGACCGACGGAGAAGGACGGGACGTTCTGGAGGGTGACGGCCTTGGCGGCCCCGCCCTCCACCGCGACCTCGGCGACGACGAGACCGGCCGGGGTGTCGAGGCGGATCGTGGTGACCGGCTCGACGACCTCCACCATGCCCGCCTCGACGAGCACGGTGGCCACGCCGATCGTGCCGTGCCCGCACATGGGCAGATAGCCGCTGACCTCGATGTAGATGACCCCGTAGTCGCAGTCGGGGCGGGTGGGCGGTTGCAGGATCGCACCGCTCATCGACGCGTGACCACGCGGCTCGTTCATCAGCAACTGCTTGATGTCGTCGCGGTGTTCACGGAAGTGGAGGCGGCGCTCGTTCATGGTGGCGCCCGGGCTGGTGCCGATCCCGCCGGTGATCACCCGGGTCGGCATGCCCTCGGTGTGCGAGTCGACGGCGTGCAGGACGAGTTTGCTGCGCATGACCAGCCTCCTTATGCGAGCCCCGCCGCGAGGGCCTTCTCGGTGGCGGCGCGGATCACGGCCTCCTGCTCGGGCAGCAGAGGGACCCGCGGCGGGCGGCATCGCCCGCCGTGGCGGCCGACGATGTCCATGGACAGTTTGATGGCCTGCACGAACTCGACCTGGGAGTCCCAGCGCAGCAGCGGGTGCAGCTGCCGGTAGAGCTGCTGGGCGGTGGCGAGGTCGCCTCGTGCGGCCGCGTGGTACAGCTCGACGGTCGCGGCGGGCAGCGCGTTCGGGTAACCAGCGACCCAGCCCTTGGCGCCCGCGAGGGCGAGTTCGAGCAGCACATCGTCGGCGCCGATCAACAGGTCGAGTTCCGGGGCGAGTTCGGCGATGCGATAGGCACGGCGCACATCGCCGGAGAACTCCTTGACCGCGTGGATGTACCCCTCGCCGTGCAGCTTCGCGAGCAGCTCCGGCACCAGGTCGACCTTCGTGTCGATCGGGTTGTTGTACGCCACGACCGGTACGGCCGCCTTCGCGACCTCCGCGTAGTGAGCGAGGACCGAGCGCTCGTCGGCGCGGTAGGCGTTCGGCGGCAGCAGCATCACGGACGCGCAGCCCGCGTCACGTGCCTGCTCGGCCCAGCGGCGGGCCTCGGCGGAGCCGTACGCGGCGACGCCGGGCATGACGCGCTGCCCGCCGATCGTGGCGACCGCGGTCTCGACGACCTTGGCCCGCTCCTCGGGGGTGAGCACCTGGTACTCGCCGAGCGAGCCGTTCGGTACGACGCCGTCGCAGCCGTTCTCGACGAGCCAGGCGCAGTGCTCGGCGAACCCGTCGTAGTCGACGGAGAGATCGTCGTCGAGGGGCAGGGCGGTGGCGACGAGGACACCGCGCCAGGGGCGGTTCTCGGTGACGGTCATGAGCGGTCCCATCCGATCAGTAGGCGGTGACATTTCCCTGGTCGTCGGTCTCTCCGGCCCGTGCCAGCACACCGAGCGGCACGGGTCGGGCGAACGGCCGTCGCGACGGCTCCGGCACGCACCCGGCGAGCCCGGCCACCGCCGGACCGCACATCCGGCCCTGGCACCAGCCCATCCCGGCCCGGGTCAGCAGCTTCACGGTGCGTACGTCACCCGCGCCGAGCTCGTCGACGGCCTCCCGGATCTCGGAGGCCGGGACTTCCTCGCAGCGGCACACGACGGTGTCGTCGGTGATCTGCTCGGTCCAGTGGGCGGGCGGGGCGTAGACGGCTTCGAGGGCAGCGAAGAACGTCCGCAGTCCCGTACGGGCCTTGGCGGCCGCTTCGTACGAACGTACATCGGGCGTACGGGAGTTGAGTCGGGCCGCGATCGAGAGGCCCGCGATCCTGCCCTCGGCCAGCGACAGCACGGCGCCTCCGATCCCGGTGGTCTCCCCGGCCGCCCAGACGCGCGGCACATCGGTGCGCTGCTCGTCGTCGACGGCGACGTTCAGTCCGTCGAGACGGCAGCCGAGGGCCTGAGCGAGGTCGGTGTGCGGCAGCATGCCGTGGCCGACGGCGAGGCTGTCGCAGGGGATGCGCCGCTCGGTGCCGGGCCGGACCCGCCCGTCGCCGTCGAGAGCGGCGACGGTCACGGCTTCGAGCCGGCCGCCTCCGTGCGCGGCGACGACGGTGTGGCGGACGAGAGTACGCACCCGGTGCCGTGCCAACTCGGCCGCGTACTGGGCGCCTTCGGCGAGCTTGGCGGCGCTCGTGGCGGGCTGGGCGGCGAGTGTCCTGGCGTGCCGTACGAAGGCTCTTGGGTCGGCGGACTCGACCAGCGCGGCGACCTTCGCCCCGGCCGCCGCGAGCCCGGCGGCCACCGGCATCAGCAGCGGCCCGGTCCCGGCCACCACGGCGGTACGCCCCGGCAGCACGAGCCCGCCTTTCAGCATGGCCTGCGCCCCGCCCGCGGTGACCACTCCGGGGAGGGTCCAGCCCGGGAACGGCAGGACCTTCTCGTACCCGCCGGTGGCCAGGAGCACCGCATCGGCACGGACGGCCACGGGCTGTTCCTGCTCCGGACCGAGAAGAGCGTGCACGGTGAATCCGCCGGCACCGTCCGCGGCCCGTCCCGGGCTGTCGGCACCGTCCGCGCCCTGGGGCGCGTCATGGCGTTCCACGAACCAGACATGGTGATCCGTCAGATGAGTGATGCGCCCTGCCTCGATGTGTGCCGCGAGGTTGTCCCGGAGCCGTTCCCAGGTACGCCACTGGTGGTGCAGGGCTTGCGGGCGGCGGGCACCGAGCGCCGCGGCGGTCTGGCGGTAGAACTGACCGCCCGCCTCCGCCGCGGAGTCGATCAGGGTCACGCGCACACCGCGCCCGGCGGCGGCGAGCGCGGCCGCGAGCCCGGCAGGGCCCGCGCCGACCACCGCGAGGTGCGGTCGCTCAGTCATGGTGACCTGTCCCTTCCTGCGTGCGGATCACGTCGCCGGCCTCCGCCCGTACCAGACAAGCCCGTTGGTTCACCCGTCCGTTGACGGTCACCAGGCAGTCGAAGCAGACGCCGATGCCGCAGAAGACACCGCGCGGCTCGCCGCTCTCCCGGGTCGTACGCCAGGAGGTGATGCCCGCGGACCAGAGCGCGGCGGCGATCGTCTGACCGGGGAGGGCGGTGATCTCGCGGTCGTCGAAGGTGAGGGTGAAGGCGGGGTCCGGCCGGGCCCGGACCAGTTCCAGTGGCGACTGCGGCGACTGCGGCGACTGCCGGGACAGCGGGGACAGGGGCGACCGTCGGGATGTCACACACCCTCCTCGGAGAAGCGGTCGGGACGGAACAGGGTGAGGTCGAGATCAGGGCTCTTCTCCGTCAGCGCCTGGGCGATCAGGTGCCCGGTGCCCGTGGCGAGTCCGATCCCGGCTCCCTCGTGCCCGCACGCGTGGAAGAGACCGGGCACCCGCGCGTCGGGCCCGATCGCGGGCAGATGGTCGGGCATGTAGGGGCGGAAGCCGAGGTAACCGCGCATCGCCCGGACCCTCGACAGGAAGGGGAACAAGCGGGTCGCCCCCGCCGCCAGCGCCCGCGCGACCGGCAGCGAGAAGGAGCGGTCGAAGCCGACCCGCTCCCGGCTGGACCCGATCAGCACCGGCCCGGCGGACGTCCCCTCCACCACCGGCGAGGTCTGCAGCGCCGCCGAGTCGCTGGCCACGTCGGCCACATAGTCCGCGGCGTACACCTTGTGGCGCACCGTGCGCGGCGGCAGCGGTTCGGTGACGAGGACGAAGCCGCGCCGGGGAAGCACCGGCAGGGACGTCCCGGCGAGTGCGGCCAGCTCTCCGCCCCAGGTGCCGGCCGCGTTCACGACCGCCGGGGCGTGGATGTCGCCCTGCGGCGTACGCACTCCGCGCACCGCCCCGTCCGTCGTGCGCAGCACCTCCGTGACCGGCCGGCCCGTCCGCAGCGAGGCGCCCGCCCCACGCGCGAGACGTACGAGATGGGCTGCGGCCAGGGTCGGCATCACCTGGGCGTCCTGCGGGTAGAGCACACCGCCCGCGAGTCCCTTCACCAAGTGCGGCTCCACATCGTGGAGTTCGTCGGGCCCGAGTGGCACGGTCTCCACTCCGGCCGCGCGCTGCCGGCCGGCGAGTCCCTCCAGAGCCGAGAGTCCCGCCGCCCCTGAGGCGACGACAACACCGCCCTTGACGTCGTACTCGATCGCCTCCGCCACCCCGGGCTCGGCGGCGACATCGGCCCACAACCGCCCGGACAGCAGGGCGAGTTCGAGTTCGGGCCCCGGCTCCTTGTCGGACACCAGCACATTGCCCTCACCGGCACCGGTCGTACCGCCGGCCACCGGGCCACGGTCCACGAGAACGACTTCCAGGCCCGCCCGGGCCGCGTACAGGGCACTGGCCGCCCCCACCATTCCGGCTCCGACGACCACGACATCGCAGGTCAGTCGCTTGGTCACATCAGTACCATGTCACATATTTCTGTAGGTGCCAAGGGCTTCCGCACCCGGCAGGGCGGTCAGCGGGACGCGGGTCCACCCGGTGCGCTCGGTGTACCGGGCGCACCCGATGCACCCGGTGCACCCGGTGCGCCCGGTGCGCCCGGTGCGCCCGGCCCGAGTGGCCTCAGGTCCGCCCCACCACCAGCCACTTCGACGGCAGCTCGATCCGGGTACCGTCGGCCCGGTACTCCGTGGTGACGAGGGGCAGTTCGCCGCTCGCGAGGACGGTGAGGCCGGCGGCGCGCACATACTCCGGCACCGCCTCGTCGGCCACCGCGGCGGGCGCGAGGCCGTGCCGGAACACGGGCGCGAGTTTGGCGGGCGGGCCCTCGGGACGCTGCGCGAGGCCGCGCAGCACGGGCCCGGCGGCCTCGGCGAGTTCGACGAGGAAGGCGCGACCGCGCTCGCCCACCAGGGCGGCGACGCCGTCGACGAGCGGCTGCCGGTCGTCGGGCTCGCACTGGTGGAGTACGCCCCGCACATAGACGTTCGTGTCACCCAGTTCGGCGTGCAGCGTCTCGGCCTCGTTCTTCTCGGCCGCGTCGATGAGGCGGTAGGCGGCCTGACCCGCCCGGTCGGCGAGCCGGGCGTGGTCGAGGGCGGCGGCCGACAGGTCGGCGCCGACGACCTGCGGGTAGCGGTCGGCGAGGAAGCGGGTCTGGGTGCCGTTGCCGCAGCCGAGGTCCACGAAGGGCAGGCCCGGAGCCCTCAAGTACGGTTCCAGCAGCCCGAGATGGACGCCGACGGTGAGGGCGGGCTCGGCGTCCCAGATGACCGCCCCCGGCTCGTCGGAAGCCTCCCGCCAGAACCCCTCCCAGGCCTCTCTGTACCGAGTCGTCACGCTCATGCCAGCTCCCCAGGGTGCGACGGCGCCCGCCGAAAGCGGCGGCCCCGTTCGGTCTACCGCGCTCCGAGTCGGGCGACAAGCAGAGTTGCCGAAGTCCGGTGCGGCACCGTGTCCCGTATGGGGCGCGCGGCTGTGACATATGCGCCCCTGCCACGTGGGCGTAACCGGCGCCCCGTAAGGGGCGCGGGGCATTGACATATGCGGCTCCGCCGCGTGGGCGCGACCAGCCACAACCAACCGGCAGCTTGGAACCGCCCAGCCGGCGGAGCGCTATGGCAAGGTCAACTCGAACCACACGGTCTTGCCCGAGGCGGTGCGGCTGGTCCCCCACTCGCGGGCCAGCCGGCTGACCACGCGCAGGCCGCGCCCGAACTCGTCGGCCGGGCCCGCGCTGAGGAGCGTCGGCAGGGTGTGGTCGTCGTCGTCCACCTCGCACAGCAGCGTGTCCCCGCGGACCAGGCGTAGCTCGATCTGCCGGCTGCGGGAGTGGCGCACGGCATTGGTGACGAGCTCGCTGACCATCGACTCGGCCGGGTCGGCCAGGGAGTCGAGGCCCCACTCGTGGAGCTGCTCGCGGACCACGGCGCGGGCCCTGCCGGCCTCGATGGGTTCGAGCGCGATCCGCCAGGTGGCGACGTCCTCGGGTGCGATGCCGCTGAGCCGGGCCATCAGGAGCGCCACGTCGTCCTTGCGGCCGCCGCGTGTGTTGAGGGCGCGGATGATGGTGTCGCAGGCGTCGTCCATGGAGGCGGCCGGGTGGGCGGCGGATTCGCAGAGCGTGGCGAGCCCGACGCCGATGTCCTCGCCGCGTACCTCGACCAGGCCGTCGGTGCACATCACCAGCCGGTCGCCGGGCGAAACCCGCACCAGTACGGACTCGAAGGGGACCCCGCCGACCCCGATGGGCGCGCCCGTCGGCAGGTCGAGCAGATCACTGCGCCCGTCCTCGGCGCGGACCAGCACCGGTGGTATGTGGCCCGCGTTGGCGATGTGCAGCTCGCTCGCGATGGGGTCGTACACCGCGTACAGGCAGGTCGCGAGGTAGTGCTCGCCGAGGCGTTGCGCCAAGTCGTCGAGGTTGCGAAGGAGTTGGGCGGGCGGCAGGTCCAGGGCCGCCATGGTCTGTACGGCGGTGCGTAACTGGCCCATCATCGCGGCCGAGTTGAGGCCGTGGCCCATCACGTCGCCGACGACCAGCGCCGTGCGCGAGCCGGGCAGTTTCACGGAGTCGAACCAGTCGCCGCCGACCCGCCCCAGCAACGTACCCGGCAGATAGCGGGTCGCGATGTCGCCGCCCGGCATGCGAGGCGCGATGTGCGGGAGCATGCTGTCCTGGAGAGTTTCGGCGACGCTCTCCTGGTAGGTGTACATGCGCGCGTTGTCGAGCACGAGCCCGGCGCGGGCGGCGAGTTCGGCGCCCGTGACGCGGTCCATGTCGTTGAACTCGACGCGCTCGGGGTGGCGCAGCAGGATCATGAAGCCGAGCACCACGTTGCGGGCCTTCAGGGGCACGACGAGCATGGAGCGGTGGGTGATGAGGGGCCGGATGTCGCGCTTCTCGAACTGCGCGGCGATGGCGTGTCCCATCTGCTCGCCGATGCGCGGCACGAGGACCGGTTCGCCGGTGGTCATGCACTGGAAGAACGGTGTGTGCGCCGGGAACGGCATGGCCTCGCCGACGGGCACGACGTCGTCCCAGCGGCCCGGCTCGTCCGTGTGCTCCACGGCGACGCGGTGCCACATGGTGGTCGTGTCGGGCACACCGTCGGGGAAGCCCTCTCCGGCGACGACCTGTTCGCGCAGATAGGTCCCGGCGACATCGGTGAAGCGCGGCACCACGGCCTTGCTGACCTCGATGATGGTGCGGGACAGGTCGAGCGAGCTGCCGATGCGCCCGCTGACCTCGTTGAGGAACTCCAGCCGCTCGCGTACCGCGGCGTACTCGAGGTCCTCGCCGTCGTCCTTGAAGTCCTCGAAGCCCTCGAAGTCCTCGAAGCCCTCGGGCAGGGGCTCACCGGACGCCGCGGCCCTGGCCGCGCGCTCCCTGCGCGCCTTGCGCTCGGCCCGTCGGGGCACACCCCAGTCGGGCGTGACCGGCACCCGGTCGTTCTGGCTGAACTCGAGTACGGGGTAGCCCAGTTCGAGGACCTGCGCGACGATGCGGGCGCTGTCGTCGACGCTCATGCCGGGCATGATCTCGGGCAGTCTGCGGGCGAGTTCCTCGGCGCCGGGGAAGTCGGTGTGCAGCGCGAAGCCGGGTGCGACGCGCTCGGCGGCACCGCTCCCGTCGGCGTCGGCGCGGCGCAGTCCGCCCGCGTCGGCGGCCAGCACCAGGAGCCGCTCCCGTCCGGGGCCCACCAGCGGATACGCCCACCACAGGACATCGAGCCGGTCGCGGTGCGGCGCCGACAGCCGCGCGCGGCCGGCCGCCGGGTAGGAGAGCCGTCCGTCGAGGGACGACTCGAGGTCGGGGCCGAGTCCGTCGTAGGCGGCGTACGCCGCGTACGACTGGGTCTCGTCCTCCTCGGGCAGGGCGCCGGACACCGGAAGCAGATCGACGGCCACGCGACCGACGGCCTCCTCCTTCGCTGCCCCGAACAGCCGCCGGGCGCCCTGGCTCCAGTGCGAGACCAGGCCGTCACGATCGACGACGATCACGGCCAGCGGGATGCGACCAGCCGCGCCCAGCTCGGTGCCATGGTCCATGGCCGAGGCCCTCTCTCCCCACAGGTCCGCAAGATCTGCGCCACCACCACGGTACGGGTGCGTAGGGTCGCCGTGTGTGCCAATGCGGGAATTGCCTCCGGCGCACGCCCCTTCCGGGGCGCGGGGCCGTGACCGGTGGGAGCCTTACGCCGTATGGCGCCGTACGGCTGAGCCGTAGCGAAAACCACTCGAAACGGTGAGCTGGGGAATCACTCGCCGGGCCACCTGCGCGCGGACCCGGCGAGCGATCTGCCGACCTGCCGGCCTGCCGGCCTGTCGGCCTGTCGGCCTGTCGGAGGGTCGGCCTGTCGGTCTGCGAGGAGGGCTACTTCTCCACCTCGGTGGCGAGCTTCGCGAGCACCGCGTCGTAGATCCGGGCGAGCCCCTTGGGGGCGAAGGTCTTCTCGAAGAAGCCGCCGATGCCGCCGGCGCCGTTCCACACGGTGGTGACGACGACGCGGGCCTTGCCCTCGCCGGCCGGGGTGACCCGCCAGGTGGTGACCATCGAGGAGTTGCGGTCCTTCTCGACGAGCTCGCCGTCGGTGGGCTCGGTCACCTCGAGCAGGCAGTCACGGACGCGCTTGCTGGTGGCCTGGAGCTTCCAGTGGACGAGGGTGCCCTCGCCATCGCCGCCCTCGCGCACCTCGTACTCGCTGAAGTGCTCGGGCAGAAGCTTCGCGCGCGTGCCGCTGTAGTCGGCCAGAGCATCGAAAACGTCGTCCGGCTGAGCGGCTACGACTCGCTCCGTGGTGGCCTCGACCTGCGCCATTGCGTTCCTCCAGCACTTGGACTCTCGGGGGTTCACGGTCAGCCAACCACCACGCGGCCGAGCCGCCCAAATCGGGGTCCCCTCCGAGGGCCGAAGGTGACGGTCAGGGACGGCGGCCCGCAAGGACGCAGAACTCGTTCCCCTCCGGGTCGGCAAGTGTGACCCAGCTCTCATCTCCGGTTTGGCCGACGTCGGCGTGTCGAGCACCCAGGTCGAGCAGGCGACGGACCTCTTCGCCTTGCTCCCTGTCGGTCGGGTTGACGTCGATGTGGAGCCTGTTCTTGACGGTCTTGCCCTCGGGCACGCGAGCGAATGTCAACGTCGGTGGCACTGGGCCAAGGCGGTTCTTGCCTTCAGGCACCACAGGGGAGCCAATGATGACAATTCCGTCGTCTTCGTCCTGCACCTCGTAGTCAAGGACCGAGCACCAGAACTGGGCGAGACCGTTGGGATCGGCACAGTCGATCGCAAGCTCGGTGAACTTACTGGCCATGTCAGGACCTCCCACGATGGTGGCGCGGTGGAGATGTTCGCACTTCAGCGTGCCGAAGAACCGCTCGACTGCGCCATTGGTTTGTGGGCTCCTCACCCGTGTGCGGACGTGACGCCCCCTCAGCTCAACCCCCTCCCGGAAAGTTTGACTCCCTCCAGGCACGATCAAGGGAACATGTGTTCTATTCTGTGGCCAGTGCTATCGAGGAGGCGTCATGCGCTGGGAGAACCTCACAGTGGTGGCCGGCGAAAATCCGCCGGAGAACGCCGCGCTGTTCGGCGCGGACGCGGTCACCACCCGAACCTTCGACACCCCGGAGTTCCGCGGGATCACCTTCCACGAGATCCGGGCCCGGTCGATCGTGAACCGGGTGCCGGGCGCCTCGCGCATGCCCTTCGAGTGGACGGTCAACCCCTATCGGGGCTGCACGCACGCGTGTGTCTACTGTTTCGCCCGCAAGACCCACAGCTATCTGGACCTCGACACGGGCCTCGGCTTCGACAGCCAGATCGTGGTGAAGGTGAACGCGCCGGAGCTGCTGCGCCGCCAGCTGGGCTCACGGCGCTGGCACGGCGAGCACATCGCGATGGGCACCAATGTCGACTGTTACCAGCGGGCGGAAGGCCGGTACCAGCTCATGCCCGGCATCATCGCGGCCCTGCGCGACCATGCGAACCCCTTCTCGATCCTGACGAAGGGCACCCTGATCCTGCGCGACCTCGACCTCCTGAAGCAGGCCGCGGCCGTCACCGAGATCGGGATATCCGTCTCCGTGGGCTTCACGGACCAGGAGCTGTGGCGGACCGTCGAACCGGGCACGCCCGCCCCCGAGCGCCGCCTGGACGTCGTGCGCACCCTGAGCGAGCACGGCATCGGCTGCGGGGTCCTGATGGCTCCGGTGATTCCCTTCCTGAGCGACCAGGCGCCCCAACTGCGCGCCACCGTAAGGGCGATCGCGGCCTCAGGCGCGACCTCGGTGACCCCGCTCGTGCTGCATCTGCGACCGGGCGCGCGTGAGTGGTTCATGAGCTGGCTGGGACACCATCACCCGCATCTGGTGCGCCGTTACGAACGGCTGTACGCGGAGGGCGCGTACGCCCCGAAGTGGTACCAGCGCCGGATCACCCGCCAGGTGCACGAGCTGGCCGAGGAGTTCGGCATCGGTCCCACGCGCGCGGGGATGCCGCGCAGGATCCCCGCTCCCGAGCCGGCGGTCCCGGGCCCGACCCAACTCACGCTGCTGTGAGCGAACCCGCGCCTCCCGGGCCCCGTCGTGCGTGGCCCCGTCACCCCTGGCCCTTCCCTCTGGCCCTCACTCCCTGACGTCCTGACGTTCACTCGCTGACGTTCACTCCCTGACCCTTCCTCACCAACCTTTCCTCCCTGCCTCCTTCTCCCCGCCTCCTTCTCCCTGCTCCGACCAGGTCGTTTGCCCGCATCTGGGGGCATCGCGCTGCCCGATCCGGTCAACTCTTGTCAGAACCAGCCCCTTCGGGGCCCCCTTTCCGGGACGATGCGGCGAGGCCGTGGTGTGCACGGCTCGAACTCCTCCGTCCTGGGAGGCCTGATGAAGAAGAGAGCAGCCGCTCTGTGCGGTGTCGCCGCCGTGGTGGCCGGGATGATCACCGCGGTGCCCGCCGAAGCGAACGCGGGCTCCGCCACCGCACAGCGCACCACCCAGTCCGCCGACTCGGCGAGGCTCACCTGGAAGAAGTGCGGCACCGAGGACTATCCGACGCTCCAGTGCGCGTCCCTGAAAGTGCCGCTCGACCACTCGAATCCGCGGGGCAAGAGCATCACGCTCGCGCTGTCGCGCGTTCCCCACACCTCGAAGACGTATCAGGGACCGCTGCTGGTGAACCCGGGCGGTCCCGGCGGCAGCGGTCTCACGCTCGCCGGGTTCGTCGCCTCCTCGCTGCCGAAGGAGGTGGCGGCGCAGTACGACGTCATCGGCTTCGACCCACGCGGCGTCGGCGCGAGCGAACCCGCCCTCGACTGCAAGCCGGGGCACTTCTCGCCGGTCCGCCCCGACTCCGTACCGACCACCTGGTCAATCGAGCAGGCCAACCTCAACCGGGCGCGGGGCTTCGCCCGGGCCTGCGGCACGAAGTACGCGGACCTGCTGCCGTACATCGACACGGTGAGCGCGGTCCAGGACATGGACTCGATCCGGCTGGCGCTCGGCGCGAAGAAGCTCAACTACTTCGGGTACTCGTACGGCACCTACCTCGGCGCCGTGTACGCCAAGCTCTACCCGGAGCGCGTGCGGCGTCTGGTGCTCGACTCCATCGTCGACCCCACCGGTGTCTGGTACGACGACAACCTCGCGCAGGACTACGCCTTCAACTCCCGCCACCAGGCCTTCATGGCATGGGTCGCCAAGCACGACGCGACCTACAAGCTCGGCACCGATCCGGACAAGATCGAGGCCAAGTGGTACGCGATGCGGGCGGCACTGGCCAAGAACCCCGCGGACAAGACGGTGGGCGCCTCCGAACTGGAGGACACCTTCCTCCCCGGCGGCTACTACAACGGCTACTGGCCGTATCTCGCCGAGGCGTTCGCGGCCTACGTGAACGACAAGAACGACGACCCGCTGGTCCAGGCGTACGAGAACTTCGCCGCGGTCGACGCCGCGGGCGACAACGGCTACAGCGTCTACACCTCGGTGCAGTGCCGTGACGCGGCGTGGCCGCGCAGCTGGAACCAGTGGCGCGTCGACAACTGGGCGGTGCACGCGAAGGCGCCGTTCATGACCTGGAACAACGCCTGGTACAACGCGCCCTGCGCGTTCTGGCCGGTGGACACGCTCGAACCCGTGGACGTCTCCAACCACTCGGTGCCGCCGGCGCTGCTGTTCCAGGCGACCGACGACGCGGCCACTCCGTACGAGGGCGGTGTCACGGTCCATCACCTGCTGCGCGGCTCCAGCCTGGTGGTCGAGCAGGGCGGTGGGAACCACGGCATCACGCTGGGCGGGAACACCTGCCTGGACAAGCACCTGGCGACGTATCTGGCCACCGGCAAGGTCCCGCGCGGCGGCGGCGAGGCAGACGCGGTGTGCGAGGCGCTGCCCGACCCGGAGCCACAGAGCGCGAAGCCCTCGGCCTCGCGCGGCGCGACGCTGCACGGGCTGCTCGGTTACCGCGGCTGACCCGGTCCGCCGCTGAACACCTGAATCGGCCGCTCGGCTCCCGAGGCCGGACCTCGGAAGCCGGGCGGCCACCGTTCGCCGTCGGCCGGGGCGGCGTTGTCAGTGCCATGGTCCACGATGGAGCCATGACCGAACTGACTCGCATCTCCGCCCCGGAAGGGGTCGCCCCCGCTGCCGCGTACACGCACGTCGTCATGGGCACGGGCCGTTTCGTGGCGATCTCGGGGCAGCTCGCGCTGGACGAGGACGGCAAGCTCGTCGGTGAGGACGACCCCGCGGCCCAGGCCCGCCAGATCTTCGAGAACCTGCGCCGGTGCCTGATCGCGGCCGGGGCCACGTTCGACGACGTGGTCAAACTGACGTTCTTCGTCACGGACATGGCGTACATGCCGGCCGTCCGCGCGGCCCGCGACGCGCACATATCCGCCGACCGCCTACCGGCCGCCTCGGCCGTACAGGTCGCCGCCCTGGTCCGCCCGGAGTTCCTGATGGAGATCGAGGCGTACGCGGTGCTGTCCTAGGGTTCCGCCATGGACTCCCCCTTCCACATCCGTGAGATGAGCCTGGCCGACTGCGACCGCGTGGCCGAGATCCGGGTGCGCGGCTGGCAGAGCGCCTATGCGGGGATGATCCCGCAGTCGTACCTCGACGGGCTCGACGCGGCGGACGAGGCCCCACGCCACCGGACTCGCTTCGAGCAGGCCGCGAAGGGCGTCGTCGACCTGGTGGCGGAATGGAACGGCGAGGTCGTGGGCTGGGCGTGTCACGGACCGTACCGGGACGGTGAAGTCCGCACCGAGGACGCCGAGTTGTACGCGATCTACGTGCACCCCGACCGGATCGCCCACGGCGTGGGCGGCGCCCTGCTGCGAGAGTCCACACTCCGCTGCGCCGCCGCCGGTCACCCCCGGATGCTGCTCTGGGTCCTGAAGGAGAACAAAAGCGCCCGCCGCTTCTACGAACACGCCGACTTCACCCCGGACGGCACGGAGGAACCCTTCGACGTGGAGGGCGTGGCGATACCCGAGGTGCGTTACGTCCGTGCTTTGGGAGGTTTTCGCGGGTGAGTGGGGGGCGCCCCTTCAGGGGCGCGGGGAACTGCGCGACCAGCCACAACGGACCCGCAGCCGTACTGCAACCTGAGTCGGGGGGCCTGGGGGCGCAGCCCCCGGTTTCGGGAAGGGGCGGGTTTGGGGAAAGGAACCCACCAACAGCAACGCGCAGCGCTACCGCGGCGAGCGAGGCGCAGGCAGCCGCTTCAACGCCCCGGCCGCCACCTGGGCGAGCGACGGGTGTGCGAGAGCCTCGTTCAGAACGGGACGCGCGCGTTCGTCACCCAGGGCGCCAAGCCCCTCGACACAGGCGATCGCCACCCTGCGATACGGATCGTGCGGCCGGAAGCGGCGCGCCAGCGTGGTGATCAGCGCGGGCACGGCCTCGGGAGCACGCAGCTCCACAAGGAGCCGTACCGGATGAAGGGCGTAGGCGACCCGGAGTTCATTGGTGGCGAGCGCGGCCGCCGCGCGGGCGGTACGCGGATCGCCGAGCCGGGCCAGCGCGTACGCGGCCGACGCACAGCGCTGCGGATCGCGGTGGTTGAGCAGCAGGACGAGCGCCTCGAAGGCCCGCCGGTCCCCGGCGAGTCCGAGCCGGAAGGCGACCAGTTCCCGCGCCCACAGCGGCTGTCCGGGTGCGGTGAGCACGGCGGCCAGCTCATCGAGGTCGCCGGTCGCGACAAGTCGTTCGTACGAGGAAGACGCAGCCGCGCCCGCCTCGTTCCGTAAGCGGTGGGTGAGCGATCGCAACTCTTCGTCCATGACCCGAGCCTATCGGCGACGTACGTCACAGAACTCCCCCTTGCACGCGGACTGGCGCGCTCGTTACCCGCGAGTTAAGCTCAATCGAGCGAGTTACCCACTCGTGCATCTGCTTGCGGTGGCCTGGTGACGCAGCCACCGTGAGTGTCAGTCGGTTCGGTACTTCGTGTACCGCGTGACGACACGGCTCCGGGACAGGGCCGGTCGGTCTTCTTCATCGCCTCGTGGGCCCGCACGTTCGCCCACGAACGGCGCGCCGGGCGTGTGCGCTTCGTAGCCCGGACCAGTAGCCCGGAACACCCGCAGATCCCGCATCCTCGCAACTCCCGTTCTGTGTACGCCTGTCGGCGTATCCGGACGTGTCAGTCGCGTCGGATGCGTCCCTCAGTCGTCACTCATTCCAGGAGTCCCGCGATGGCCACTCCCCTGTCCGACACCCCTCTGTCCCCGCTCAAGACCGTCGCCGTGGTCGGCCTCGGCACGATGGGCACCGGCATCGCCGAAATCCTGACCCGGGCCGGCCGCGAGGTCATCGGCATCGACATCAGCGAGGCCGCCGCCGCCCAGGCCGTCACCACGCTCGAAGCCGCGACAGCCCGTGCCGTGCGGCGCGAGCGTCTCACCGAGCGGGAGCGCGACGAGGTCCTGGCGCGCCTCCGCACCTCCACCGATCTGCGGGCCGCCGCCGACGCCGACCTGGTGATCGAGGTGGCCCCGGAGTCGTACGAGATCAAGCAGCAGATCTTCCGCGCACTCGACGACATCGTGCGCCCGGAGACGATCCTGGCGACCGGCACCAACGCCCTGTCCGTGACGCGGCTCGCCGCCGACTCGGCCCGCCCCGAGCGCGTCCTCGGCCTGCACTTCTTCAACCCGGCCCCCGCGATGAGGCTGGTCGAGGTCGTCTCGTCCGTGCTGACCGCGCCGGGCGCCGTCGCCGCCGTCACCGAGCTCGCCCTGGAACTCGGCAAGGAGCCCGTCGCCGTCGGCGACCGCCCCGGCTTCGTCGCCGACGGGCTGCTCTTCAGCTACCTCAACCAGGCGGCGGCGATGTACGAGGCGAAGTACGCCAGCCGCGAGGACATCGACGCCGCCATGAAGCTGGGCTGCGGCCTGCCCATGGGCCCGCTCGAGCTGCTCGACCTCGTCGGCATCGACACGGCGCGCACGGTCCTGGAGGCCATGTACGCCGCCTCGCACGACCGGCTGCACGCGCCCGCGCCCCTCCTCAAGCAGCTCAGCGAGGCGGGCCTGACCGGCCGCAAGTCGGGGCGCGGCTTCTACACGTACGACGCCCCGGGCAGTGCGACCGTCGTGCGGGACGCGCTGACGCCGCTGGAGGGCGCCGCGCTCACCCCCGGCCGCACCGTCCGCTCGGTCGGCGTGGCGGGCTCCGGCACCATGGCGTCCGGAATCGCCGAGGTCTTCGCGAAGGCCGGGTACGAGGTCGTGCTCGCCGCGCGCAGCGAGGAGAAGGCACAGGCCGCGAAGGCCCGTATCGGCAAGTCGCTTTCGCGCTCTGTCGACAAGGGCAGGCTCAGCGCCGAGGCCGCCGCCCAGACCCTGGAGCGGATCACACCGTCGGGTTCGTACGACGCCTTCGCCGACGTCGATCTGGCACTGGAGGCCGTCGCCGAGGACCTGGAGATCAAGCAGCAGCTGTTCGCGGTGTTCGACAAGGTCTGCAAGCCCGGCGCGATCCTTGCCACGACCACCTCCTCGCTCCCCGTCGTCGCCTGTGCCCGCGCCACCTCGCGGCCCCAGGACGTGATCGGCATGCACTTCTTCAACCCCGCCCCGGCGATGAAGCTGGTCGAGGTCGTCCGGACCGTCCTGACGGCGGACGACGTGCACGCCACGGCCCGCGAGGTCTGCGCGAAGATCAAGAAGCATCCGGTGGACTGCGGCGACCGGGCGGGCTTCATCGTCAACGCGCTGCTGTTTCCGTACCTGAACAACGCGGTCAAGATGGTCCAGGAGCACTACGCCTCGCTCGACGACATAGACGCCGCGATGAAGCTCGGCGGCGGCTATCCGATGGGCCCGTTCGAGCTCCTGGACGTGGTCGGGCTCGACGTCTCGCTGGCCATCGAGAAGGTTCTGCACCGCGAGTTCCGCGACCCTGGCCTGGCCCCGGCGCCACTGCTCGAGCACCTGGTGGCCGCGGGCTGCCTCGGCCGCAAGACCGGCCGCGGCTTCCGCGAATATGCGCGGCACTGAGCGGCCCGGCGACCGGTCCACGGACCGCGCGGACTGGGGCGGACTGCTCGATCCGCCCGATGCCCCTCCCCCCGCCCCGGGCGGGGGGAGACCCGGCAGTCATGAGCATTCCCCTGCGCAGATGCAGTACGTTCGGGGCATGTCCCAGCCCGCCAAGTCCTCCCGTACACCAGCTACGTCCGACGCTCCCGAAAGTGCCGCGGGCAGCCGCGCCGCCGCCCAACGCCTCAAGATGCGCCGAGAGCTGGCGGCCGCGGCGATGGAACTGTTCTCGACCAAGGGCTACGAGGCGACGACCGTCGACGAGATCGCCGCCGCGGCAGGAGTCGCCCGGCGCACCTTCTTCCGGCACTTCCGCTCCAAGGAAGAGGCGATCTTCCCCGATCACGACGACACGTTGATCCGGGCCGAGGCGGTGCTGAATGCCGCGCCGGCGCACGAGCATCCGCTCGACACCGTGTGCCGCGGCATCAAGGAAGTCATGAAGATGTACGCGGCCCGCCCGGAGATCTCGGTGTCGCGCTACAAGCTCACGCGCGAGGTGCCCACCCTGCGGGAGGCGGAGATCGCGTCCGTGGCGCGGTACGAGCGGCTCTTCACGCGCTATCTGCTGGGACATTTCGACGAGCACGCCCATCACGACGGCAACGACGATCCGCTGCTCGCGGAGGTCGCCGCGTCCGCGGTGGTCACGGCCCACAACCACGTGCTGCGGCGGTGGCTGCGGGCCGACGGGCAGGGGGATGTCGAGGCTCAGCTCGATCACGCCTTCGCCATCGTCCGGCAGACCTTCGGGACGGGGATCGGAGCGGGGCGCGACTCCGCGCCCGCGCCCCGCCCGGCACCGGCCTCCGTCGCGTCGCAGGGTGAGGTGCTGGTGACCGTGGCCAGGACCGACGCGCCGCTCGACGAGGTGATGAAGACGATCGAGCACGCCCTGAAGAACCGCTGACCCGCCCCACTACGCCTGGCCCCCTCTCCGAGAACGCGCACGCCGTCCCGGCTCCTCCGGGACGGCGTGCGCGTTCTCTGCGCCTCCTGGGACCGGCGGACCGGCGGACCGGCGGGGCCCCGCCCGTAACCGATCGATCATCGCTCATTTGTTAACGCCAAATGACAGATGAGAGAAACTTTTGGCACTCGGTGCCTTGCGGGGTGACACGGCGTGCCATACGTTGGAGTAGTCCGGGCGGCCGGCGTGCAGAGCACCTTCGTACGTCGGCTGTCCCCGCAAGCCTCCCCAGGCGAGCGCGCCCGGACGCCTGCGTCACAGGCAACCTTCCGCGCCACAAAGCGCTGCCAGCTCCACCTTCGCCGAACCGACGGCACGCCTCACACCAGCAGCAACCCACCCCGACGTACCCCTCAAGCGTTCCCCTCGGAGCGCTCGCTTCGCCGGAGGCAACACCGTGAAGGAAATCCTGGACGCGATTCAGTCGCCGGAGTCCACCTCCGCCGACTTCGCCGCACTGCAGCTGCCCGACTCGTACCGCGCGGTCACCGTGCACAAGGACGAGACGGAGATGTTCGCGGACCTCACCACCCGCGACAAGGACCCCCGCAAGTCACTGCACCTGGACGACGTGCCGGTGCCGGAGCTCGGCCCCGGCGAGGCCCTGGTGGCCGTCATGGCCTCCTCGGTCAACTACAACTCGGTGTGGACCTCGATCTTCGAGCCGATGGCGACCTTCGGCTTCCTGGAGCGCTACGGAAAGCTCAGCGAGCTCACCAAGCGCCATGACCTGCCGTACCACATCATCGGCTCCGACCTCGCGGGCGTCGTCCTGCGCACCGGCCCGGGCGTCAACGCCTGGCAGCCCGGTGACGAGGTCGTCGCGCACTGCCTGTCCGTCGAGCTGGAGTCCTCCGACGGCCACAACGACACCATGCTCGACCCCGAGCAGCGCATCTGGGGCTTCGAGACCAACTTCGGCGGCCTGGCGGAGATCGCACTCGTCAAGTCCAACCAGCTGATGCCGAAGCCGGATCACCTGAGCTGGGAGGAGGCTGCCGCTCCGGGGCTCGTGAACTCGACCGCCTACCGGCAGCTGGTGTCCCGCAACGGCGCCGACATGAAGCAGGGCGACAACGTGCTGATCTGGGGCGCGAGCGGTGGACTCGGCTCGTACGCCACACAGTTCGCGCTCGCGGGCGGCGCCAACCCCATCTGCGTCGTGTCCTCGCCCCAGAAGGCGGAGATCTGCCGCTCGATGGGCGCCGAGGCGATCATCGACCGCACCGCCGAGGACTACAAGTTCTGGCAGGACGAGCACCATCAGGACCCCCGCGAGTGGAAGCGCTTCGGCAAGCGCATCCGTGAGCTGACGGGTGGTGAAGACGTCGACATCGTCTTCGAGCATCCCGGCCGCGAGACCTTCGGCGCATCCGTCTACGTCACGCGCAAGGGCGGCACCATCGTCACCTGTGCGTCCACCTCGGGCTACAACCACGAGTACGACAACCGCTACTTGTGGATGTCCCTGAAGCGCATCATCGGCTCGCACTTCGCCAACTACCGCGAGGCCTGGGAGGCCAACCGGCTCATCGCGAAGGGCAAGATCCATCCGACGCTCTCCAAGGTGTACAGGCTGGAGGAGACCGGGCAGGCCGCGTACGACGTGCACCGCAACCTCCACCAGGGCAAGGTCGGCGTGCTCGCGCTGGCCCCGCGCGAGGGGCTCGGCGTGCGTGACGAGGAGAAGCGCGCCCTGCACATCGACGCCATCAACCGCTTCCGGAACATCTGAGGGAGCAGGGAGCACCACGATGACTGAGCGGCAGGCACAAGAAGCACCCGTGAAGGACCGTCCCTGGCTCATGCGGACGTACGCCGGTCACTCCACGGCCGAGGCGTCCAACGAGCTGTACCGGCGCAACCTCGCCAAGGGCCAGACCGGACTGTCGGTCGCGTTCGACCTGCCGACACAGACCGGCTACGACCCCGACCACATCCTCGCCCGCGGCGAGGTCGGCCGGGTCGGGGTCCCGGTCTCGCACCTGGGCGACATGCGCCGTCTGTTCCAGGACATACCCCTGGACCAGATGAACACCTCGATGACCATCAACGCCACCGCCATGTGGCTGCTGGCGCTCTACCAGGTCGTCGCGGAGGAGCAGGGCGCGGACATCACCAAGCTCCAGGGGACCACGCAGAACGACATCGTGAAGGAGTACCTGTCACGGGGCACCCATGTGTTCCCGCCCGGGCCTTCGCTCCGTCTGACGACCGACATGATCGCCTACACGGTCAGTCACATCCCCAAGTGGAACCCGATCAACATCTGCAGCTACCACCTCCAGGAGGCCGGAGCCACTCCGGTCCAGGAGATCGCGTACGCGATGTCGACGGCGATCGCCGTCCTCGACGCCGTGCGCGACTCCGGCCAGGTGCCGCAGGAGCGGATGGGCGATGTCGTCGCCCGCATCTCCTTCTTCGTGAACGCGGGCGTCCGGTTCATAGAGGAGATGTGCAAGATGCGGGCGTTCGGCCGCATCTGGGACAAGATCACGCGTGAGCGGTACGGGATCGAGAACCCGAAGCACCGGCGCTTCCGCTACGGCGTCCAGGTCAACTCCCTCGGTCTGACCGAGGCCCAGCCGGAGAACAACGTCCAGCGCATCGTGCTCGAGATGCTGGCCGTGACCCTCTCGAAGGACGCACGCGCGCGTGCCGTGCAACTGCCCGCCTGGAACGAGGCGTTGGGCCTGCCCCGCCCGTGGGACCAGCAGTGGTCCCTGCGCATCCAGCAGGTGCTCGCCCACGAGAGCGACCTCTTGGAGTACGAGGACATCTTCGACGGCTCGCACGTCATCGAGGCCAAGGTGGCGGCCCTGGTCGAGGAGTCGCTCGCCGAGATCGACCGCATCCAGGAGATGGGCGGCGCGATGGCGGCCGTCGAGTCGGGCTATCTGAAGTCACAACTCGTCACCTCGCACGCCGAGCGCCGGGCCCGTATCGAGTCCGGTCGAGAGAAGATCGTCGGCGTCAACATCTACGAGACGACCGAACCGAACCCCCTGACGGCCGACCTGGACACCGCGATCCACACGGCCGACCCGACGGTCGAGGACCGCGTCGTACGGGCCTTGCGTGAGTGGCGTGACGCGCGCCAGGAGCCGGGTGCGCGCAAGGCACTGGAGCGGCTGAAGGAGACGGCGGCCGGCGCGGGCAACCTGATGGAGGCCACGCTGGAGTGTGCCCGTGCGGGGGTCACCACCGGCGAGTGGGCGGGCGCCCTGCGCGAGGTGTTCGGCGAGTACCGGGCGCCCACCGGCGTCTCCTCCGCGCCCGTCGCGATCGCCGGCCAGGAGGGCACCGCGCTCG
The DNA here is from genome assembly GCF_005786655.1 of Streptomyces montanus. Taxonomy (NCBI): domain Bacteria; kingdom Bacillati; phylum Actinomycetota; class Actinomycetes; order Kitasatosporales; family Streptomycetaceae; genus Streptomyces; species Streptomyces montanus. The sequence continues at coordinate 186,532 of NZ_VBZC01000010.1, read as the reverse complement.
CCGAGGTGCGCCGCAGGGTCGACGCGACCGCCCGCGACCTGGGCGTCGGCAAGCTCCGCTTCCTGGTGGGCAAGCCGGGCCTGGACGGCCACTCCAACGGCGCCGAGCAGATCGCCGTGCGGGCCCGCGACGCCGGGTTCGAGGTCGTCTACCAGGGCATCCGGCTCACCCCCGAGCAGATCGTGGACGCGGCCCTCGCCGAGGACGTGCACGCGGTCGGCCTGTCCATCCTGTCCGGCTCGCACGCGCAGCTGGTGCCGGATGTGCTGGAGCGGCTGCGCGAGGCCGGCGCGGCCGACATCCCGGTGATCGCCGGCGGGATCATCCCGAACGGCGACGCCGATCAGCTGCGGGCCGCCGGAGTGGCCGCGGTCTTCACCCCGAAGGACTTCGACATCACCGGAATCATCGGCCGTATCGTCGACGAGATCCGGAAAGCGAACAAGCTCGACCCTCTGGAGGTCCCCGCATGACCAGCCCCGTTCCCCAGGCCAACCGCCTTCGTCCGCGGCGCTCGTGCCTCGCGGTGCCCGGGAGCAACCCGCGCTTTCTGGAGAAGGCCCAGGGCCTGCCCGCGGACCAGGTCTTCCTGGACCTGGAGGACGCCTGCGCGCCGCTCGCCAAGCCCGAGGCGCGGCACACCATCGTCAAGTTCCTCAACGAGGGCGACTGGACGGGCAAGACTCGGGTCGTGCGCGTCAACGACTGGACGACGGAGTGGACGTACCGCGATGTCGTCACGGTGGTCGAGGGCGCGGGGCCGAACCTGGACTGCATCATGCTGCCGAAGGTGCAGGACGCCCAGCAGGTCGTGGCGCTGGACCTCCTCCTCACCCAGATCGAGAAGACGATGGGCTTCGAAGTCGGCCGGATCGGCATCGAGGCGCAGATCGAGAACGCCCAGGGCCTGAACAACGTCAACGAGATCGCCCAGGCCTCCCCGCGCATCGAGACGATCATCTTCGGCCCGGCCGACTTCATGGCGTCGATCAACATGAAGTCGCTGGTCGTCGGCGAGCAGCCGCCCGGTTACCCGGCGGACGCCTACCACTACATCCTGATGAAGATCCTGATGGCCGCCCGCGCCAACAACCTCCAGGCGATCGACGGCCCCTACCTCCAGATCAAGAACGTGGACGGCTTCCGCGAGGTCGCGGGCCGCGCCGCCGCGCTCGGCTTCGACGGCAAGTGGGTGCTCCACCCGGGTCAGGTGGACGCCGCCAACGAGGTGTTCTCACCCTCCCAGGAGGACTACGACCACGCCGAGCTGATCCTGGACGCGTATGAGTACTACACGTCCGAGGCGGGCGGCAAGAAGGGTTCCGCGATGCTCGGCGACGAGATGATCGACGAGGCCAGCCGCAAGATGGCGCTCGTCGTCTCGGGCAAGGGCCGGGCCGCCGGTATGCAGCGCACGTCCAAGTTCGAAGCTCCGGAGGCCTGAGCACCATGCAGTTCGGACGCACCTACGAAGAGTTCGAGGTCGGCGCGGTCTACAAGCACTGGCCCGGAAAGACGGTCACCGAGTACGACGACCACCTCTTCTGTCTCCTGACCATGAATCACCACCCGCTCCACATGGACACGAACTATGCGGAGAAGACGACGGACTTCGGGAAGAACGTCGTCGTCGGGAACTACATCTACTCACTGCTGCTCGGCATGTCCGTACCGGACGTGTCCGGGAAGGCGATCGCGAACCTCGAGATCGAGTCCCTCCGTCATGTCGCGCCGACCTTCCACGGCGACACCATCTACGGCGAGACGACGGTCCTCGACAAGACGCCCTCCAGGTCGAAGAGCGACCGCGGCATCGTCCATGTCGAGACCAAGGGCTACAAGCAGGACGGCACGCTGGTCTGTGTGTTCCGCCGCAAGGTGATGGTCCCCACCGAGACGTACATCAAGGAGCGCGGCGGCGAGCAGCCGGGCCGCCCGGAACTCAAGGCACAGGAGAAGTAGCCATGGCGCGACTCGCCCAGACCGCAGGTCTGACCGACATCCAGCAGGAGATCCTGTCCACCGTCCGGGACTTCGTGGACAAGGAGATCATCCCGGTCGCGACAGAGCTGGAGCACCGTGACGAGTACCCGCAGCAGATCGTCGACGGCCTCAAGGACCTGGGCCTCTTCGGGCTGATGATCCCCGAGGAGTACGGGGGCCTGGGTGAGTCGCTCCTCACCTACGCACTGTGTGTGGAGGAGATCGCACGCGGCTGGATGTCGGTCTCCGGCATCATCAACACCCACTTCATCGTGGCGTACATGCTCAAGCAGCACGGCACGCAGGAGCAGAAGGACCACTTCCTGCCGCGTATGGCGGCGGGCGAGGTGCGCGGCGCGTTCTCCATGTCGGAGCCGGCACTCGGCTCGGATGTGTCGGCCATCACGTCGAAGGCGGTCAAGGACGGCGACGAGTACGTCCTGAACGGCCAGAAAATGTGGCTGACCAACGGCGGCACGTCGACGCTGGTGGCCGTTCTGGTCCGGAGTGACGAAGGACACGCCGAGGGCACGGCACCCCACAAGTCGATGACGACCTTCCTGGTCGAGAAGGAGCCCGGCTTCGGTGAGGTACGCCCCGGCCTGACGATCCCCGGGAAGATCGATAAGATGGGCTACAAGGGTGTAGACACCACCGAGCTCATCATGGACGACCTGCGAATTCCAGCCAATCGCGTACTTGGTGGCGTTACGGGCCGAGGGTTTTACCAAATGATGGACGGCGTCGAGGTCGGCCGGGTGAATGTGGCGGCCCGTGGCTGCGGTGTCGCGCAGCGTGCATTTGAACTTGGTGTCTCATATGCCCAGCAGCGCCACACTTTCGGCAAACCGATCGCCCAGCACCAGGCGATCCAGTTCAAGCTGGCGGAGATGGGTACCAAGGTGGAGGCCGCTCATGCGATGATGGTCAGCGCAGCTCGCAAAAAGGACTCCGGTGAGCGAAACGACCTCGAAGCAGGGATGGCGAAGTACCTCGCCTCCGAATACTGCAAGGAAGTCGTGGAAGACGCGTTCCGGATCCATGGCGGCTACGGCTTCTCGAAGGAGTACGAGATCGAGCGCCTCTACCGTGAGGCACCGATGCTGCTGATCGGTGAAGGTACCGCCGAGATCCAGAAAATGATCATCGGGCGCAGGCTGCTCGAAGAGTATCGGTTCCAGGGCTAGATGTCCGAGTACGGGGTGTTTTCTTGGAGAAGAACGTCACACCCCGTCAGCACTCTTCGGACGCCGACTCGGCTTCCTGGCTTGCCCAGTTGTGGCCCGCGACCGGTACCATCCCGGGAAAGCCGCCGTCCCCCGTTCCAGCGCGGCATCATCCGCTACGAAGGTCATCCATGCCCCACAGCCAAACCTCTGCACCACGCGTCAGCGTCCTCGGTGGACGCATCGCGCGCGGAGCATCGCCGTGGCTCCTCCCGACCGTTGCCACCGCAGCACTCAGCCTGGCCCGCGCGCGCCGCTCCGGCGCCGCCAAGGCCGTGGCCGTACCCGCCACCGCGCTCGCGGCGGGCATGCTGTGGTTCTTCCGCGACCCCGAGCGTGAGATCGCCCCGGGCCGGGTCATCTCGCCCGCCGACGGTGTGGTGCAGAGCATCATGCCGTGGCGGGACGGACGCACCCGCGTCGCGATCTTCATGAGCCCGTTGAACGTCCACGTCAACCGCGCCCCGCTCGCCGGCACGGTGACGTCGGTCGAGCACATCCCCGGTGGGTTCGTTCCGGCGTTCAACAAGGAGAGCGAGAACAACGAGCGCGTCGTCTGGCACTTCGACACCGAGCTCGGCGACATCGAGATGATCCAGATCGCCGGTGCGGTCGCGCGACGCATCGTGCCGTACGTCCCGCAGGGCACCAAGGTCGAGCAGGGGGACCGGATCGGCCTGATCCGCTTCGGCTCGCGCGTCGACATCTACCTCCCCGAAGGCGTCGATGTCGCGGTGGAGGTCGGTCAGAAGACGGTGGCTGGGGTGACTCGCATTGACCGTGATTGATCCGGATACTCAGGCCGGCTGGGTGCCGGATGCCGACGAGGTGGACGAGGCGGAGGAGATGCCGCTCTCACTCCGCCTCTCAATAGCGGACACGCTCACCCTCGGTAACGCCACGTGTGGCTTCATGGCGGTGTACTTCACCACCACCGGCATCCTGATCCCGCACCTCACGGGCAGCCAGGAGACGGGCATGGCCCGGCACAGCGCGGCCACGGCCGTGATCCTGATGCTGTGCGCGGCGGTCTTCGACCTCTTCGACGGCCTGGTGGCCCGCAAGCTGCGCTCCTCCCCCATGGGCGCGGAGCTGGACAACCTCTCCGACCTGATCAGCTTCGGTCTGGCGCCCGCGTACTTCGTGCTCGTCTACGGCATGGTCGCGGACGACGCGCACCAGCGGGTGGCGGCGGTGGGAGCCATCGTGGTCCTGCTGGCGGTCGTGCTGCGGCTCGCCAGGTTCTCGTGCGTGACGGTGAAGGACGGGACCTTCCAGGGCATGCCCTCGCCGTTCGGCGCGCTGACGGTCGTCTCGATCGTGCTCCTGGAGCTGCCGTTCGCCGCCACGCTCATGGCGATCCTCGGCACCGCCTGGCTCATGGTGAGCCGGGTCGAGTACCCGAAGCCGCGGGGTCCGCTCGCGGTGGCGATGCTCTCCTGGATCGTCGCCGCGATGGGTCTGCTGGCGGCGTGGGCCTTCGACGCCCCCGGCGGTCAGCTCCTCCTCCAGACGGGCTGCGCGCTCCAGCTGGTCCTCGGCGCGGTGATCCCCCTCTTCGCCACGGCTCGCAGGGTGAACAACTTCCGCGACAACCGACGCGAGGCCCGCGCGGCACAGCTGCCGTAGCGGTCGCAGGACGTCACAGGCCCCGAACCACACGGTTCGGGGCCTGCTCATGTTTACGGCTTATGTCTACGACGGCCCATGCTGCTCGCGGCCTGAGCTGCGCTTTTCAGCCGAGACCGGCCCCAATCAGCCCGTCCGGCGCTTGAGGACGAGGCCGTTCAGGCCGATACGGGGGTCTGGGGGCGGAGCCCCCAGGTAAGGGATGGGACGGGTAGGGGCGGCCGGGGCGAAAAACCCTCAGGTCAGGAAATCCCGCCCGATCCGCTCCGCCACGTCCTCCAGAATCGGCCCGGCTTCAGCGATGCACCGCGCCACATCGGGCTCCACCCCCGTCAGCGAGTACGCCCGACGGATACCCGCCCTGCCCAGGGCCTCCGGCGGAAGCGCAAGACGGCCACACACCGCGATGACCTCCTTGCCCGCGGCACGCGCCGCGGCGGCGACCCCGGCGGGAGCCTTGCCATGGAGGGTCTGCTCGTCGAGAGACCCCTCACCGGTGATGACAAGGGTGGCCCGCTCCAGCGCGGAGGCGAAGCCCAGCACGTCGAGCATGACCTCGATCCCGGGCCGGAAGCTCGCACCGAGCCCCACCAGTGCCCCGAAACCGATACCACCGGCCGCCCCCGCCCCCGGCGCGACCGCGTACTCCGCGGCCTTGGCCCCGATCGACTTCTCCAGCACCGTGACGAAATGCGCGAGAGCCGCGTCGAGGACGGCCACGTCATCAGGAGACGCGCCCTTCTGCGGCCCGTACACCGCCGGCGCCCCCTTCGGCCCGGTCAGCGGATTGTCCACATCACTCGCGAGGACGACATCGACCGAGTCCAGCCGGGGGTCGAGCCCGGAAAGGTCGGCCGTGGCGAGGTCCCGCAGCGACTCGCCACCGGGAGCCACCGGCTCCCCGTCCGCGTCGAGGAAACGCGCCCCGAGCGCGGCCAGCATCCCGGCACCCCCGTCCGTCGTGGCGCTGCCGCCCACCCCGAACACGATCGTGCGCGCCCCGGCGTCCAGGGCGGCCCGCAGCAGTTCTCCGGATCCGTACGTGGACGACGTGAGCGGCGCGAAGACACCGGCGGGCAGCCGCTGCAGCCCACTGGCCTCGGCCATCTCCACGACCGCCATGTCGCCGCGCAGCGCGAACGCGGCGGTGACCTCACTCCCGAGCGGCCCGGCGACCCGCACCTCACGGCGTTCGAACCCCGCCGCCACCGCCGCGTCGACCGTGCCGTCACCGCCGTCGGCCACCGGCAGCGCCTCGACCTCGGTCCGCGGCGCCACCCGGTGGAGCCCGGCCGTCACCCGCTGTGCGACCTGCACGGCCGTGAGCGAGCCCTTGAACTTGTCCGCGGCGATGAGCACCCGTTGGGTCCGATTCACTGCAGCGTCCGCCACCTTTGCATTCCCCTTGCTCTCCGGGCCTTGCACTCGTCAAGGCAGTCGCGCCGCTGCGACCTTAACCGGAGGAAGAGGCCGCTGCCCAGTGCGGATCCCGCGCCCCGGACCGACCAGGGACATCGTCCGAACCGGCCACCCGACCGGCCCACCCGGACAGCGACCCTCTCATGCGACATGGGCCGGTATGCGCATAAACCAGGCAGGAGCGGCCGGAATTCGGTACACCGGACGTATGACTGCTGTCGGTGTTGACGTCGCGGACCGCGTCCTCGGGGGCTGGCTGGGCCGGATCGCGGGCAACATGCTCGGCAAACCGGTCGAGCAGGGCGACCACTGGACGCGGGACCGCATCGACCGCTACCTGCGGCAGGCCGCCGCCCTGCCGCTCACCGACTACCTCCCCGAGCCCGCCGCCCCCGCCGAGGAGTCCGAGCTGCGTCCCGAGTGGCGCCAGTGCGTACGCGGCCACATCCACGGCAGCTGCCGGGACGACGACGTGGACTACGCGATCCTCGGCCTGCATCTGCTGGAGACACACGGCTTCGGCTTCACCACGGAGCAGGTCGGCGAACTGTGGCTGCTGCGACTGCCGTATCTGCAGACGTTCACGGCGGAGCGCGCGGCGTACCGCAACCTCGCCAACGGGCTGAAGCCGCCACTGACCGCGACGTACGACAACCCTTACCAGGAGTGGATCGGCGCCCTCATCCGCGCCGACATCTATGGCTGGACCTGCCCTGACCTGCCCCGTCGCGCGGCGTCCCTGGCGCGCCGGGACGCCGTCCTGTCGCACACCGGCAACGGCGTGTAGAAACCCCGCTCTTGCACCCAAGAATCCATGGCACGTCACCCCAGGTCACGCCGATTTACCTTCGCTAATCGGGCATGATCACGGCCCGAGTACCTTCGGATCGACGGAAGTGGTCGAAGGCCCAGTTCAGCGGCTGTGCCGCTGGTCGCTCCTGGTGCCCCAGCCGTCCGGATCGTCCAGCGTGCTGCGGTCGATCACCCTCCTCACGCCGACCGGCTGAGCCGGGCCCGCAGGTCCGGCGGCCACGAGGCGACGGCGGCTCGGTCCGCCTCGGTCAGGCCGTCCAGCGGCGCCACGGTCGGCTCATCGGCCCGCTCGGGGGCGCGCTCCGCCGACTGGAGCCGCCGGACTCGGCCATGAGCCGCTGCGCCTCGCCCGAGGCGGCCGAAGGCCGGGCGGCAGGGCGAGCTGCGGCCAGGGCGCCTCGGCCATCTCCACGACCGCCGTGCCCGCGCGCAGTGCGAAAGCCGCCGTCACCTCGTCGCCCAGCGGCCCCGCGACGCGCACCTCGCGCCGCTCGAACCCGGCCGCGACCGCCGCGTCCACGGTCCCGTCGCCGCCGTCGGCCACGGGCAGCGACTCCACCTGGAGCTCCGATACGACCCGGCGCAGCCCGGCCGTCACCCGCTCGGCGACCTGCACGGCGGTCAGCGACCCCTTGAACTTGTCCGCAGCGATGAGCACGCGCTGTGTCACCTGTTTCCCCTTGCTCTCCGGCCCTCGCGCACGTCAAGGCCAGTCGCGCCGCTGCGACCGTAACCGGGAGGCCCCCGCCGTCATTCCGTGACCTCAGCCTGGACGCTCCGCGCGCCGCGGAATGTGCCGCGATCGGCCGTCGTCCGTGTTCAGGCCCGTCGCGGCTGGTCGCGCCGTTCCCCGCGCCCCTTCAGGGCGCTGCCGAACCGCAGCGGACTTCGCCCGACCTGCTCAGGCTTGCTGTGCGCCCGTTGTCGAAACCCGCGCAGCCCGCGCCCAAATTGGGTAAACCTTCTGCTATGACCCCTGTGGGCACTGAGCCAGAGCTCGCGGACCGCATCCTCGGGGGCTGGCTGGGCCGGATCTCGGGCAACATGCTCGGCAAGCCGGTCGAGCAGGGCGACCTGTGGACGCGGGACCGCATCGACCGCTATCTGCGGCAGGCCGCCGCCCTGCCCCTCACCGACTATCTTCCCGAGCCGGCCGACGAGAGCGAGGGCTTCGAACTGCGCCCCGAGTGGCGCCAGTGCGTGCGCGGCCGTATCCACGGCAGCTGCCGCGACGACGACGTCGACTACGCGATCCTCGGCCTCGACCTCCTCGAGACCCACGGCTTCGACTTCAGCACCGAGCAGGTCGGCGACCTGTGGCTGCTGCGGCTGCCGTACCTCCAGACGTTCACGGCGGAGCGGGCCACATACCGCAATCTCGCCAACGGGCTGAAGCCGCCGCTGACGGCCACCTACGACAACCCGTACCAGGAGTGGATCGGCGCCCTCATCCGCGCCGACATCTACGGCTGGACCTGCCCGGGCGTGCCACGCCGCGCCGCCTCCCTGGCCCGTCGGGACGCGGTGCTGTCACATACATGCAACGGCGTGTACGGCGCGATGTTTGCGGCGGCGCTGATCGCGGCGGCGTTCACGGCGCCGACGGTGCGGCACGCGGTGGACGCCGCGCTCGCCGTCATCCCGGCGAGCAGCCGCCTGGCACGCACCGTCCGCCGGGTCGTCTCGCTCCACGACACCCGGATGACCTGGGAGGACACGCTCACCACAGTGGCCGAGGAGACCACGGGCCTCGGCTGGATCCACACGATCCCGAACGCGGCGGTCCTCACAGCCGGCCTCCTCTACGGCGACGGCGACTTCACCCGCACCATCACCCTCACCGTCCGCGGCGGCCTGGACACGGACTCCAACGGCGCGACGGCGGGCTCGGTGGCCGGCGTACTCACCGGAGCGGACGCGATCCCGCCCCAGTGGAAGGACCCTCTCGACGACACGGTCCGCAGCGCGGTCTTCGGCTTCGACAGGGCCCGGATCAGCGAACTGGCGGAGCGGACACTGCGGCTGGCGGAGGCGGAGAGGTGACCGGCGGCTTCACGGCGCGGTCACAGAAGCTGGTCACCCTTCCTGGGTGACCAGCTCTGAAGAATTCGCCGCGTACATCGCGGGGCTCCCCCGCGTCCTCTCCGGTGCCGCCGCCCTCTTCCGTGACGCGGAGGGCCGGGTGCTGCTCGTCGAGCCCAACTACCGTGAGGGCTGGGCCCTTCCCGGCGGCACGATCGAGTCCGACGACGGCGAGACCCCACGCCAGGGCGCCCGCCGCGAGACACTCGAGGAGATCGGGCTCGACCGCGAGCTGGGACAGCTGCTCGCCGTGGACTGGGTGTACCGGCCGGGCTGGCCACCGCTGGTGGCGTACCTGTACGACGGCGGCGTCCTAGCCGAGGACGACCTCAAGGCGATCCGGCTGCAGGAGGAGGAGCTCCTGTCCTGGCGCATGGTGGAGCGCGCGGAACTCACCGACCACCTGCTCGGCACGCTCGGCTCCCGCGTCCTGGTCGCACTGGACGTCCTCGCCGAGGGCTCGGGCCCGGCGGAGCTGGAGAACGGCCATCGCGTGGACCGATAAGCGTTCGCCGCGCGCCACCCCCGCGACCTACCCTCGGCACCATGGCCAAGCCCCTCGTCGCCATCCTGAGCGGCGCCGGCATCTCGACCGACTCCGGCATCCCCGACTACCGCGGCCCCAACGGCCTGTGGCGGAAGGACCCCGAGGCCGAGAAGCTCGTCACCTACGAGTACTACATGGGCAACCCGGAGATCCGGCGGCGGTCGTGGCAGATGCGGCGCAAGAACCGGACGCTGAAGGCCGAGCCGAACGCCGGGCATCTCGCCGTGGCCGAGCTGGAGAGGTCCGGCGTACCGGTGCGGGTCATCACGCAAAACGTGGACGGGCTGCACCAGCTCGCCGGGATGCCCGCGCTTATACCCAAGAATCCATGGCACGTCACCCCAGGTCACGCTGATTTGCGAGGTCATTCCCGACCCCGGAGGCGCCAGGCCAGTATGGCGCCCCGGGCACGGCGGAGAGGACGGCTTACGCCGTACTGCTGCATGGACCGGCTGCGCGCTCAGGCGGCGCCGACGCGAGTCAGTGGCTGCTGCTGCGCGACCGCACAGCGAAGCGCCTGTAACCGACGCACCAGCAGCAGCCACACTTCAGGAACGCGTCAGTCGCCCAGGACGCCGTCGAGGTAGCAATCACTTCGCCCGCAGCCGCGCCTCGACCACCCGGTCACCTTCGACGTCGGGATTGGTGGCCACATCCACGCCGAACAGCGTGTAGAAGCGCTCAAGCGCCTCGTACGCGTCCCGTTCCGGATCACCATTTGCCACCCAGGACCGGTCCCAGGTGTCGTCGCTGGCCGGGACTGCGTCGCTGAGGAAACTCTGCATCATGCCTCCCCCCGGCGCCAGGACGCGTGGCTTCTCGCCTGCGAAGCGGCGCACGACGATGCGGTGCCGCCACGGCCCCGGCACTCGCGGGACGAGCAGCCTGTCGGCGAGGCGGAAGTACTCCAGCGTCATCTCCGTCACGACGTGGGCGTTGATGCGCATCACAACCGGGGCCGACTGCTGCGCGCCCCAGCAGAGCATGTCGGGGTTGGCCACCGCGCCGGCGGTCATCAGGCCGTCGGGCCGCACCCACACCGCGCTGCGCGGGCGGCCTATGAATAGGCCGCCGCTGAGGGTCTGTAGGCGTCCGGTGTTGTCGGCGAAGTTGAATCCCGAGTCCCGCAGGACGTCCTGGTTACGCAGAGCGCCCTTGATTCCGTCGTGGCTGTGGAGTCCGGGCAGGATCTGCGACGGTGGCTGGGCCGGGACGCTTTGCCAGAACAGCACCGGCGTCTCCTCCCAGTCCTGCCGCTGCTCCAGCTCGTCCAGGACCTCGTCGGGCTCTTCGTGCCACTGTTCGTGCGCGGGCACCAGCGCACCGGTGGGGGCAGTATCCCGCGCCCGGAGGCCCTCGTTGATGAGCTGATACACGTCTTCCGAGGGCATGTACACCGTCCGGTCGCCGTGGCGCACGGAGACCGCGAGCCCCTCGGTGAGATTGCCCTTGTCGTTGATCAGCTTTCGGACCAGAACGCACCGCGAGAGCTCCGGGAGCGGTTCCACTTCGAGCACCAGGTAGTACAGATCGGTTCCCGCGGCGCTCCGGCCTGGGTCGCGGTACCAGTGGTGGCTGATCTCTACGCGAGGGCGTAGGTACTCGTTCAGGGTGTCGACGTACTGGACGACGTCCGCCCGGTCCTGTGGGAAGGGATGAAAGCCGGTGGCGACCTCCAGCGCCTGATTGCCCTTCTTCTCCGCCTTCACACCCAGTACCAGCAGCCCACCGTGCGCGTTGGCGAAGGCGGCCACGTCCTTGCAGAGCTCGAACTTGCCCTTCTCGGACGCCAGGTTGTACGGAGACCCCTTGAAGTCCAACCACAAAGTCTCAGCCACGCCGAGGAGGTCATCGGGACGGCCGGCGGTCAGCGCCTCGATCAGCGCGGAGCGACTCAGAGATGTCACCCAGCCACCCTAGTGGGGTGTCCAACGGCCTCCTGCCCCGTCCGTTTACCCGCCCGCATTCCGGGCCCACGTGGTAAGCCCGCAGCGGCTCGCCGACGGACGTCCTGCCGCTCACAGTCGCCCCGTTGGACGAAGGGGGCACTGAGATGCGGAAAGCCGGTGACCGCGGAGTACGGCACCGGCTTGTCCCGCAGGCCGTGCGCCAACACGGGCCTGCGCGGTGCGTCCCAGTCCTGTGGTTGGAGCCAGCAGTCAGAGTGACGCCGAGGGACACCGTGGAGGCGTCTCATCGCATGCTTGCCCAGGATTGCCGCCCGCACGGGTTCGTAGCAAGGCAGGCCGGGGTGGCCGCGCGAAACTGGGTGAAGCATGGCGGAATCAGTTCCCTGATCGGGGACGGCCACTGAGTGGGCGGCATGGTCATCTCTCGTGGCGTGACGGTCCGAGGTGGCCAACAGCCGAGGTGGCCAACAGCTCCGGGCCCAAGCGTAAGTTGTCAACCTGGAACCTTGGACACTGATGGCGGAATCGGCGTCAGCGGTGTCCGCCGACTGGGGCGATGGGCTAGATGGCTGACAAGATGCCGACAGCTTCCGGACACACCAGGGCGACGCCAAGCGCCGTGCTCGGAACTGGTTGGAGCCAGAACACCGGCCGGTCGGCATCTTGCTGGCCGGCCGCGCACTCATCGAGGTGACTATGAGTCAGCACTGCGAGACTGCCCTGCCGTACCCGCGCGACACGCAGCCACCCCACACCGTATCCCCGGCCTGGGCCACGTCGCCTTCGTCCGCCCCGAAGGTGTCCGGCCAGGGGCCCGTGGCCATCGTCACGGTCGTTTTCGCCGCGGCCGTACTTCTGCGCCTGGTCGGCATGCCCCTGGAAGAGGAGCTCGTACTGCTGGCCGTCACGGGGCTGATCGCCTCATTCGTGGTGGCGGTGGGCAACGGAAGGGTTACCGCGCGCAGCCTGGCCAAGAAGGTCAGCAAGCTGGTCGAGGACGAGTGAGCAAAATCGTGGGACGGAGAGAGAACCCGGTCGTGCGGGACATCGCGGAGGTTGGCACGCTGGCCGACTTCCAGCGAGAGTGGAGACACAAGGCAGGGCTGTCGTATGACCAACTCGCCAAGGCCACCGGCGAGTCGCCAACCACGCTGCGCAGAGCCGCCTCGGGCACGTGCGTACCTCCCCGGAAGGTGCTGCTCGCAGCGATCACCGCGTGCGGTGGGCCGACCGAGCGCGCCATCCACCTGTGGAAGCAGGCCCGGTACCACCAACGCTTGGTGGATACGCCACACAAACCAGGGCCCCCGGCCGATCTGGTGCACGACAAGTTCGGCATGAGAGCTGCGCTGGTCGAGCTGTACGAGTCGGATGGCGCGCCCACCATGGCGGAGATGCATAAACGCGCGGGGGGACGTCATGGCAAGCTCCCGCCCTCCACGGCGCACCGCATCGCCAACGGCGAGACCGTGCCGGCCACCCTGGCCCAGTTCGAGGCGTACCTCGACGCGGTCGAGGTACGAAAGCCCGCTCAGCGGGGCCTCTGGGTGCAAGCCTGGAACCGGGTACACGACAGCGGCCCGACCGCGCTGCCGGACCCGCGCTCCTGGTCGCCCAACTGGATCTTCGCCGCCGGCCAGATACCGAACTACCTGATCAGGCTGTACGAGTCGGTCGGCTCACCGCCTTCGCTGGAGATGAAGATGCGCACGGGGAGCAGGCTGGACCCGAGAACGGCCCGGCGTATTCTGACCGGGCACATGCCACCCGATATCGGCGCGTTCACGGCGTTCCTGGATGCATGCAGGGTGAAGCCCGAGGCGCGCAAGCGGTGGCTGGATGCCTGGCATCGGACCCACGCGGATCGAATGGCGCGAGCCATCTGAGCCTGCCGCCGGAGAGGAGGGGCGCCTCCACAGTCTCCGCTCCGGCAGGCTGCCCAGCCTCGGCTGTCCCCGCTCAAGCACAAACCCTGTTGGAAGAAGTTGCGTGCTGCGAAAGACGCTGACTGCGCGATTGCATGATGGCACACGCCGCCGACGCTGACGTGCGGCAGCGCCAGACCGGGGGTCCCATGGAGACATGGCGACCGCGATGTCCGTATCCTTCGGCCTGGTCTCCGTGCCAGTCCTGGTCAGCCCCGCGACGGAAGACCACACCGTCCGGCTGCACGAAGTTCACCGCGGCGATTGCGGAGGGCGTCTTCGTCACCGCCGGGTCTGCGAGCTGGACGGCCAGGAGATCCCCTCCCAGGACGTGGCGCGCGGGGTGGAGCGGCCGGACGGCACGACGGTCGTACTCGACGACGCCGCCCTGGAGGGGCTACCGCTGTCGACAAAACACGTGATCGAGGTGCTGGGATTCGTCCCGGCCGACACCATCGATCCCATCTCCTACCAGCGTGCCTACTACGCCCGTCCCGCCAGCGCCGCGGCCGAGCGGCCCTACGAGGTCCTCGTCGCGGCGTTGGCGCGTGCCGGTCTGGTGGGGATCGCCAAGGCCGCCATCACCTCACGCGAGCGGCTGGCCGTGCTCCGGCCCCGGCATGGGGTGCTGACCGTTCACCTGGTGTTTTGGCCGGACGAAATCCGTGAGCCGGGGCCCGCGCCCACACGGCCGGTCACCGACCGGGAGATGGAGCTCGCCGAGCTGCTGCTTACCCACCTGAAGGGCGTCGACCCGACGGCCGTGCGCGACGAGTACGCCGAAGCTCTGGCCCAGCTGGTCGCTGCGGTGAGCTCAGGCAGGGAACTGGAAGCCGCAGCCGCGCCGCGCGAGCCTCCCCAGGACCTGATGGCGGCCTTGGAGGCGAGCATCCGAGCCGCGCGGCGTGACGAGGGAAGCCCGCGATGACCAAGGGGGGTGCTGCGGAAGCGGCCGCGCTGCTGCGGCCGCCGACTCCCTCGCCCCCTCGTATTGCTGCGCCAGGCGGACATGCAGCGCCTAAGCGCCGCTGTCCTGACCCACGCGGTCGTGATGCGGGAGCGTGAGCAGAGCGCGCTGCCCGGTGAGTGGGTCGGGGAGGGCGGGTTGCTGCCACACTGTGGCGGGGCCGTCGGGCCGGTCAGTCCGTGGTCGGCTTTCCGGCGCGTTCCCGGACCTTGCCGCACGCTATCCAGAGCGCGCCCCACACGAGGTCGACCATGATCCCTGTTGCTCCCTCGGCGGCCGCGCTGAACTCGCCGAGCCGTTCGGGCTGCTGCCGGCGAACCTGGAGGAACTTCCGCGCCAGAACGTCCGCATTCACGGCGTTCGTCACCCGTGCCTTCACGTCGGCTGTCGACACGGGCCTCCCAGCGTTCGCCTTCTGCCGGGCGTACCGCTCGACGGGGTCGGGTTCCTCGGCAAGCGCGTTGATCTTCGCCACGTCCGGCACGCCCCACAGGGTGCGCCACTGAGTGGGGCATTCCCGTTCGAGGATGTCGGCGAAGAGGTGGACGAGCATGAGGTTGACGTGCGCCTGCCCCTCGCGGGTACCGCCCCCGAGGCGCAGCGCGAGCGCCACTGCGTCCTCGGGCGACGCCTCGTCGGCGGACGCAGTGAGGAAGGCATCGGCTACCGGCCGCACCTCGTCCATCGTCGGACGGTGAACCACGACACCCCTCCCTCTCGCGCTCAGGCCCCGGCCCACGGTAGCGGCCGCACCCGGCGACCGCATCGGCAGAGGGCGCCCCGGACCCGGGCGGGGTGACCGGGACCAGTGGAGCAGCCGATACCGGCTGCTCCACTGGTCCCCAAGGCCGTTGAAGCGCTCAGCCTCCAGATGAGCATGATCACCTCGGGCGTGCTGGCATGTGGGGCAAAGCTCGTAGCTTGCGCGCCTCCCCATGCGCGCGCCTTGGCCCTGCGGCAGCCACGACCGCGCCACCCTGCTCAAGAGCGTCGAGTTCGGCCGCCCCGGCTGCATCACCTGCCTGTCCCGAGGCCCTGGGCGGCTTCACGCCGGCATCTTCGAGGAGGAGTTCGCCGTGAACGAGAAGGACATCCCGATCTGGGAGGACGAAGGCCCCGAGGGCTGGTAGAAGCCTTTTCCAGGTCTCTTGCGGGTCTCTTGCGGGTCTCGGCCGGGTCTTGAAAGGGCCTCGACGAGGCCCGCTTTCGCGTTGGCCTCATCGAGGTCTCCATCGGGGCCGGGAAGGGCTCTCCGCGGACCAGCATCGGCCCCGACACAGCCCAGGAAAGGCCCCGGGATGACCCGGTCTTTCACGGGGCTCGTCAAGGTCTCAGCGGGGGCTCGACCGGGACGGACAACAGCCCCAGCTGAGCCATGCTCGGATGGGCCTGCATCCCGCAGGGCTCGTCCGGGTCTCTATCGGGTCTTCTGCTGGCCTCCCTCTGACCGCTGCGTTGCCGGGGGTGATCCAACCGCCGGCGTCGGTCGCAGCGAAGACTGACGATGACTGGCTACCCGCTCGTCGCAGTGCGGCACGGCCGCAGAGAAGACCGGGCCGTGGTGTACGACCGTTTCTTGAGCCTGTGCCTCTGCTTCTACGGCCTGCGCCGTGATCGGTGCGATCCCAGCAAGCGTGGAGAGGACGCTTCTGCGCTCGAAGACGGCATCCCTGTGCTAGTGGATGAGCTGCACGCGGCGCTCTACGCGATCGAGCTGCGCGCGCCGGCGGAGGTGCGCGAGACCGCGCGGCACCTGTTCTGGCGTATCTGCGGCTGGTGATGGAGCTGGTGTTCTGGTACCTGCGGGACATGTGAGCCGTCCGCGTGCCGTTGCTGAGACTTGGCTATGGCCTCAGCAACGGCGCTCGAAGAGCGGTGCTGTCGCGTGGCCGCGGAGTACTGCTCGTACGGAATCCGAGCTGCGTCCCTCGATCCGTGTCGCCGTCCGCCCCATCCCGGTGGAAGCGATCCGCCTCAGATCATCCACCGTCGCCGTACCCCTGCGTCGCGCAGGGATGGAGAACCAGGCAGATCAGCTCGTCCGAGATGCAGAGGACAGGTACTTCTTCCTCCCGTACCGGGACGCGAGATCGCGCCGTTGACTCCTCGCACGAGGTGAGGGTCATGAAGGGTGGGGTTGACCCGCCATGCGAGCAGGCCTTTACAGGGACAGCGGAGCGCGCCCAGCACGCCGCTTCAACCGCGCTGGAAAAGCAGAACCCCCGCGATCACTGGGATCGCGGAGGCCTTCGAGCCAGGCAACGACAGGGGCTACTTCATCCCTGCAGGGCTCGAACCAGATTGAAAGTCCACCTTGAACGGCTCGATCACGCTCAGCCCGAGGTAGCGGAAACGTCCCGCGCTCGGACGTCTGTAGCGTGTACTCCAGACCGGCTGCGCCTCCGCCCGCGCCACATCGCCGGGTACAAGAAACACTCGCCCGTGGGCGACGACTTCACCACTGAGCACGGCCTCGCCGCCCTCGAACAGTCTGAGCGCCGTCAACGAGTCGTCGAGGACAACCAACCCGAGGTGCGTGGCCGACTCATGCAGTACATCGGGGCGAGTCCCAGCGTCCCACTCGGCCGCGGGTTCCGTGCCGTTACCGTCGAGGTCCGCCTCAACGAGCACGGAGACCTTGGCGTCCACTCGCAAGCCACCCGCTTCGCTCGACACGTCATAGCCCGGGTGCCTCGGCGCGTGCAGCACCACATCTGCATGCCTCCGGTAGATCGCTTCCGCCACGAGCGCCTCAGCGAGAGCACCCCGGACATGAGCGGTCAGATCCCAATGCTCGTCGGTCACTTCTTCCCGGAGCCAGAGGTTCCTCCGTGCCGGAACTCGACTGAGTTCCGGCATAAAAGAATGTCTAGCTCGGGGGCGTAACCTTCGCTAGGTTCCGGGGTTCTGCGCTCCTTGTGGAGCTTCTTGACTTGGTACTCGTCACGGGCCATCGCGGGAAGAAGATCACCGTGCATCCTGGGCGAGGCAGTGCGCCTGCGCGGCCCCGCCCCGCAGGCGATGTCTTACCGTGCCTTGCCGAGGTGCACGGCCGGGATCGTCTCCAGGTCGGTGGCCTCGACCTCGACCAGGAGGTGGTCCGCCAGGCCCGGGGGAACTGGGGCCCTCGACTGGCCGGTGCGCCGTCCACGTTGACCGCACGGCGCACAGCGAGTCAGAATCGGTGCGAAAATCGCAGCAACCGCATTGCCACCTGTTGCAATCGCAGGGCAATCAAGTAGTCTGGGGATCAAGGCAGCACCCGATGGTGCTGCCGATCCAGGCAGATGCCAGACCGTTAGACCCGCAAGGGTCACGGGACGAGGGACGGACTCGATCGGAGCTCGCCGCGCAGGGCGCGGACGCACGAGACATCTCAGCGATGAACGAGAGGTCTCCGATGTCGGCTCCATCGACACTGAAGATCCGCGAGTCGGACCTGCTTCCGTCTGCCGAGCCGGTCGACGCTTCTTGTTCCGATGGGCAGGCCGAGGAAGACCTCGTACGGGCTGACGTGCAGAGCTTGAGACTGTGTCAGCTCAATGCCGTTGTGTGCTGAGGGGGGATGCCGAGGACGGAGCCGGTGTGCGGTGGGACTCAGCCTGCCCCATTTCCGGTACAACCCAAGGAGTTAATCCGTGAACGACGATCATCGGCACGGGTCCTTAGAATCCATCGATCCGGTCAGGCGAGACGCGACAGCGTACGCGCGGCAGGCCGTTGCCAGCAGCAGATGGCATGTTCCTCTGCGCGCTCTGACGGAGAGTGGGCTGCAGGAATGCACGACTCTCTTGCGGTTGTTGTCATGCTGGAGCCCGGCCCCTGTCCCGATTTCGCTGTTGGATCCGCCGGCGGTGCAGGCGAGCAATATGGACGCCTTGGATCCCCCTTTGGATGGACAACATGTCGAGGCGGCTTTGCGGGGGCTTCTGGAGCGCTCGCTGGTGTCGCTGAGGGACATCGAAGACAGCCATGGGTCGCTGCGGTCTCTCGTAACGCACGAAGTTGTCCTGGACGGCGTGGCGGCCGCCGTGCCGGATCAGCAGCGGGCCCAGCTGGTGATGTCGGCCGCTGAACTGCTGGGTCGCAAGGTGCCTCCGCAGGTGGGCCAGGAGAAGCCATCTGGTCTGGTATGGCTGCTGGTTCCTCACGCCACAGCTCTCCTTCGGCGGATCTACAGTATCGACACAGCGCAACCCGTCGTCGACGTGGCGACACGTGTGGCCGAGCACCTGTTCAAGGACGGTGACTATCACGAGTCTCTCTCCCTGGCTGAAGCGGCAATCGAGCAGGCCGAACACTGGCTAGGGCCAGACGCTCCTGTCACGCTCCGAGCACAGCACCGAGCCGCCCTGGCGCTCTTCCGGGTCGGACGCTTCAAAGAGTCCGAAGATTTCCACCGGCGCGTACTCACCAGGAGGCACAAGACCCTAGGTCCTGAACACCCCGAAACTCTGGAGAGCCAACAGGACATTCACGAACCGCTTGCCCAATTGAATCGTCCTCGTGAAGCCGTGCAAGCGCTGCGGACCACGGAGGAAACGCGTACACGCGTGCTCGGTGCGCTGCATCCGGAAACGCTACACACACGAGCGCTTTTGATTGAGCATCTGGCTGCAACGGATGACGTGGAAGAGTTCGACAGAATCGCACTCCCGACCGTTGCGGCATGCGAAGAGACCCTTGGCGCTGATGAGTTGAGCACCGTAACAGCTCGCCACAACTATGCCTATGGGCTGTTCCGCTTAGGCCGGCTGGAAGAAGCTCAACCCGCTGCTCGAAGGGCAATGGAAGACCGAGAGCACCTGCATGGCCCCGGTCATCCTCTTTTCTTTTCAGCCGCGGTCCTTCTGAGTTGGATCCTCCTTGACCTTGGATTGCTGGCGGAAGCCACCGGCCTCGCGCGTCGCGTCGTGGAGAGCCAGGAGTCGGTACTCGGAGCGGAGCATCCGTACGTGCTCGTCAATCGCACGGGACTGGCATCGACTCTTTCGAGGGCGGGCGCCGAAGCCGAGGCCCGCACCCTGGCTCAGCACAACCTAGCCGTGTGCGAGCGGGTACTGGGCATGGACCACCCGACCTCCGTAGAGACACGTCGGCTTCTCGCGTAGCCAGGAGCCTGACAAGGGAAACCCACAACGACTCCCTGGTCATCTTCCTCGGCTCGGAGCGCGGCAAAGCAAGCGGAGGTAGCCGAGCCGTCGACCGTTCTGACGAGTTCATTACCGACGCGTTCACAGCGTCGAACCCAGAGAAGTTTTCCTGCACGACACTACGTCTCATCTCAGGAGACATCGGAGGCGCGAGATGGCCATGACCGAGGGCGCGATCCTTAAGGTTGGGAACGGTTCGAAGGATCTCCCCAGCATGAGCGTGGCGGGCTCCAAGGCCTTCGTCGGAGACACGTTCGTCAATCCCGGCGGGGCGGAGATCTGCTCGGGCTTCTTCGAGCTCTTTCGCTCCGAGCCACTCATCTACGAATACACCTACGACGAGACCAAGTTCGTCGTCGAGGGCGAGTTCGTCCTCACCGACATGGCGACCGGCCAGGTTGTCCACGCCGCCCAGGGAGACGTGCTGTTCTTCCCTAAGGGGACCACGGTCAAGTTCGAGACACCCGGCCACGCGATCGGCTTCTACGCCGGCCACCGCAGCTTCGCTCCCTGATCCCGGTCAACACCAACCCACGCAAGGAATGAAACGAGGGCGCACCCATGGGGCCCAGCACACCAGCGCCCCGCGCCGGCCGACAGTCGATCCCAGCGCGGTGCAGGGCGGCGACCTCACCCATCTCCCGGACGGTCTGATCACTCTCAACTTGAGCCTGTGCACCAACCGTCTCGGCCCGCCGCCCGCTGCGGTAGAGGCCCTGCAGAACTTCCTTGCCAGCGGCGCCGACCGCCTGATGCCTCCGCCGTACCAAGCCGAGCGCCGTTACGTTCAGGCGGTCGCACACTGGCTGGGCGTGGACGAGCGGCACATGATCGCCGGCCGAGGGGTGACCGAGTTCCTCATGATCCTCGCCCGGCTGCTGAGCCTGTCCCGCGTCGCCGTCGTCACTCCTGAGTACACCATGACGATGCGCCACTTCCACTATGCCCACTTCGAGCACCCCGACGACCCGACGTTGACCGAGGTCGCCCGGGAACTGGGCATCAGCTCGGAGAGCCTGTGGGGCTGGGTGAAGAAGACGAACGGCACCGGGCAGACCGGCGCGGGGACGTCTGTGGCCGCCGGTAGCGGGCTGGACGCGGCCGAGCGGGAGGAACTCAAGCGGCTGCGCAAGCTCGCCGCCGACCAGGCCAAGACGATCGAGATCCTGAAAGAAGCGACGGCCTTCTTCGCGCAGGAGAGCGACCGGTGAGCGAGATATACCGGTTCATCCGCGCGGAGAAGGCCCACTTCACCGTCGTGCTGCTGTGCGCCGTCCTCGGCGTGGCCCGCTCCTCGCACTACGCCTGGGAGGCCGCAGAGCAGGCCCGTTCGGTGCGCGGGTGCGAGGATCTCGCCCGGGTCCACGAGATCACCGTCATTCACGTCGCGTCGAGGAGAACGTACGGCGTTCCGCGCATCCATGCCGAACTGCGCCGCCAGGGCCGTCTGGTGAACCGCAAGCGCGTCGAGCGCCTCATGCGCGAACACGGCATCGCCGGGCACAGCCGCCGCACCCAGCGTCGCAGCCTGACCCGTGCCGACCGCAAGGCCGCCCCGGCCCCGGACCCGATCGGGCGCGATTTCACCGCTACCGCTCCGGGCCTGCGGGTGGTCGGCGACATCACCTATATCCCCACCATCGAGGGCTGGTTGTACCTGGCCACCTGGCTCGATCTGGCGACCCGCGAGGTGATCGGTTACTCGATGGCCGATCACCACCGCGCCGGCCTGGTCGTCGACGCCCTCGGCAGGGCCGCCCGCCTGGGCCTCCTGGAGAACGGCTGCATCATCCACACGGACCGCGGATCGGAGCCTGGAGTGGAGCCCGGCGCAACATCAGGGATCCACAGCGGGGTGCCGTCCGGCGCGGACAGGAACTGGACGTTGCCGCCGAAGCTCTTGTGTTTCTGGCTGAACCACAGGTCGTTGCCGTTGTCCCGGACGCCGGTGACGCGGTTGCTCTCGATGAGTATGCCGTCCAGGATCACGTGATGCATCGCCTCCGCGTGACAGCGGTTCAACACCTCGTGCAGGTCCGAGGCTTGGGCCGCGAGGACGCCGTTCGCTTACCCGCAGAACCCGTGAACACGGCCGGGCGAGAGGCAATTCCTTTTCCGTTACTGAGGTTGAACTCGCGATGTCGCATACGGCTGACCGGGGCCTGCTCTGTGCGGTATCACCGGTGGTGCGCTGGGCTGTCGTCCAGTCTGCCGTGAGGTCGTCGACGCCGGTGGGGTCAAACACTGGGCGGGTGACGGCCTGGGCGGCGTGCGCGAGGGTTACGGCGAGGGCCTGGGAGTGCTCGAGCGGGCCGGTGACGGCCTCGTGGGCGAGGGCCTCCCACAGCAGGCCGCACGTGTCGTCGAGGCTCTGGGGCCTACAACTGGACCACCTCCAAGCGGCAGTCCTTCGCCAACGACCTCACCCGCTCCCCAGTTCCTCGCCGTCACCGATAACGTCAACCAGTCCAAGGGCGACCAAGACCCTGGCACCTGGTGGCCCTCCCGCACCGCCTACCGCTGCACCTACGCCCGCGCCTGGGTCCAGGTGAAGTACTACTACGGCATGTCGGTCGAATCCACCGAGAAGAGCGCCCTGTCCTCGGTCCTCAACGGCTGCTGACATCCCCCATCCTGACCAGCGCAACAGCGGGCCCCGGTATTCGCCGGGGCCCGCTGCAGCCACATCGGACGGCCGGCTGCCACATTCCCATTGCTGCCGGCCGGGTCGGGCCGGAACACCGGGAACCGCGCGATCCGACCATGTCGGCGACGTGAGGTCATGGCACCCCGAGCGAGCTTGACTCGCAGAGCCCGCTTCGGCCGGAGTGACGTCCCTCGTTGCCCTGGTGTGTCAGCGTTCCCGCTGTCCTTCGGTGCCGGCTCCGCCGGTCGTGTGCTCCTGCTCGACCTGGGCACGGAACGCGGCCTCCTTCTTGCCCACCGTCACGGCTCCGTCGAGCACGGCGTCGATGTCGGGTTCGGGGATCACCACCGCGCCGGAGTCGTCGGCGAAGACGTACTGCCCCGGGTGCACGCCCACCCCCGCGACCACGATCGGCACGTTCGCCTGGTACGGCGTGATCACATCGCCGCCCCATCGCACGGCCTCCGCGGAACAGTAGGCCGCGAAGGGGTAGGACTGCAGCTGGGCGAAGTCTCGCAGCCGTGCGTCGGTGAGCACACCGGCCAGGCCGTAGCGCGCCAGCAGGGAAAGCTTGGTGCCGCCGCCGATGGAGACGTCGCGGTGGCCGTTGCTCGCCAGTACCAGCACCTTGCCCCGGGCATCGTCGGATTTGACCCCCACCGCCTGCTGGAACAGAGCGCCGAAGGTGTGGGTCTCGGGGTCCACCATCACCGAACAGGAGGGGAAGAAGGAGATCGTGACCGCCGGCCCGAACAGGACCCGGCCTGGTGTCGGAGTGACGAGGTCGTGAATGTGTGCGTGGTGCCGATGGATTCGTCCGAGGGCGTCGACGATGTCCGCGCATGCCAGCGACCGGGCCGCCCGAGCACGCCGCTCGGCCACCGCCTCTCGGTCTTCGCCCGGCGGGGCGGGGGTCACGGCAGCCCCAAGGTACGGATCGACATCAGGGTGAGCTGGAGCCGGCGTGGTCGGTCGACGAGCAGCACCTCGCACGCCGAGCACGCCGGACAGCGCACCACCATGCCTGGGCAGCGCAGATAGACCCTGGTCTCGGCGACGCGGTGCCGATCCCCGCACTCGGCACACTCCAGGACGATCGTGGTTGCGTCCCGGCCCAGAGCCAGGGACATCGCCCCGGCGACGGCGTTGCCGTCCACATAGCCGTCCTCCGGGGGCACGGAGAGGAGGTCTTCCTCTACGTTCACTGCGGGCCTCCTATCCGAACCTCTCGGTCCTCAACGAGTCGGCGTCCAAGCCGGCGCCGATCAGTCCGCGGGCGGCTTCCTCGACGAAGGCGGTCGGGCCGCATACGTAAGCCCGCAGCCGCGGCTCGCGAACACCACCGGGACGAAGCAGCGCGCTCAGCTGCTCGGCTCTCAGCCGGCCGTGCTCGAACCCCGCCGCGCGTTCCCGGGTCAGGTGGACGGTGCTCTCCGGCCCGTTGGGACTGCGCAGCTCGTCGGCGAAGATGACTCGGTCCGCGGTGCGCGCGGAGTACACCAGTCGCACCGGAGTGCCGTGAGCGCGGGCGGCCCGCCAGATGGCGCGCATCGGCGCGATGCCGGAGCCGCCGGCGACCAGGAGCAGCGGTACGTCGTCGCCGGGCTGCCACACGAAATAGCCTCCCACCGGTCCCATGATCTCCATGGCATCACCGTCGGTGGCGACGTCGACCAGGTACGGAGACACCTCGCCGTCGTCCACGCGTTCCACGGTGATCTGCGGCGCCTCCCCGGGCGCGGAGGACAGCGAGAAGCTGCGGGTGGCCTGGTACCCGTCCTCGGCGGTGAGCCGGACGTCGATGTGCTGGCCGGCGACATGCCCCGGCCAGCCGGCGACGGCGAGCCGGATGCTGCGCGCGGAGGCGCTCTCACGCGCCGTACCGGCCACAGTGGAGGCTCGCCAGCCGTGAACGGGGCGCACGCGCGGTGGCATGGCTGAACGGTCAGTCACCGTAGTAGCGCTGTTCGAGGGACGGGTCACCGCGGTGGTGGTAGCCGGCGTTTTCCCAGAACCCAAGCTCGTCCTCGGGCATCACCCGGATCCCGCGCAACCACTTGGCGGACTTCCACAGATACAGGTGCGGCACCAGCAGCCGGACCGGCCCGCCGTGCTCGGCCGGGATCGGACCGCCCTCGTAGCCCACCGCGACCATCGCGTCGCGGTCCACCAGGTCCTCCACCGGGACGTTCGTGGTGTAGCCGCCGTACGAGGACACCAGCGCGTAGGGCTCGTCGGCCACCCCGGCGTCCTCCAGCACGGTCGCCACCGGAACGCCCTGCCAGGTCGTCCCCAGCTTGGACCAGTGCGTGACGCAGTGAATGTCGGTGGTCAGGTCCACCATGCCCAGATCGCGCAGCGATGCCCACGAGTAGGTCCTCTCCGTGGTCCCGTCGGTGACCACCAGCTCCCACGCGCGGGTCGGTACGTGCTGGGTCGGGCCCGCCGTGAGGACCGGGAAGTCACTGGTGACGAACTGCCCCGGCGGGACCGCGCCTTCCGTGCGTCGAGGACGTCCCGTGAATCCGCGCGTGACCATGTGTCGCTCACCACCCATCGTATCGACAGCGTAACCAACCGTGAGCATTCTCGCCTCCGTCACCATCAGCGGCCCTGAAGCCGCCGACCGTGGCGTGCACGGTGGAATCGGCCAACTCGTTCTTCGACCGGCCATAACACCATCGCGGATGGGGCAATCTGGGTCAGAACCTTGCCCCGCCGACCGGCCGCCGGAGTCACGATGTCGTACGACAACCTGGTCATCGTTCTCGCGGTAGCCGCCGGCGTCCCCTTCCTCCTCGCCCTGGTGCCCCGCGTCCCTCTCCCGGGCCCGGTCCTCGAGATCGTGGCTGGCGTCGTTCTTGGCCCGGCGGTGCTGAATGTGGTGCAGCCGGACGCCACCGTTCAGGCCTTGTCGATCATTGGACTGAGCTTCCTGTTGTTCCTTGCCGGGCTCGAGATCGACTTCAAGCAACTACGCGGGCCGCGGGCGAGGCTCATCGGTATTGGTCTGGCCGGCACACTTGCGCTGGCCGCAGCCGTCGGCTGGATGCTGCACATCGCCGGGTTGTTCGAGAGCCCGCTGCTCCTCGGCACCGCGCTGGTGGCCACGTCTCTGGGACTTCTGGTCCCGATCCTCGAGGACGCCGGCGCGGTCGACCGGCCAGTTGGCCAGCTGACCATCGGTGGAGGCTCGGCAGGTGAGATCAGCGCTGTGGTGTTGCTGTCGCTGTTCTTCTCCGAGCATGCATCGGCCCCGGCTTCCAGGCTGCTTCTCCTGCTCGGCCTTGCTTGCCTGATGGTGCTCATCGTGGTGGCCTCAATACGCGCAGGACGCTCCATGTGGCTGTCCCAGACGGTAATGAACCTGGCGGACACGAGCGCTCAAGTCCGGGTCCGCTTGACAATGGTTCTGATCGTTGGTCTATCCGCGGTCGCCCTGCATCTCGGATTCGAGGCCGTTCTGGGTGCCTTCATCGCAGGGGCCGTGCTACGGCTGGTCGACCCCGACTCCGAACAGACGCACCCGCAGTTCCACGTCAAACTGGAGGGCCTCGGCTATGGCTTTCTCATCCCGGTCTTCTTCGTGACGAGCGGCATCCAGTTCGACCTTGGAGCCCTGTTCGCGGACGCCGGAACGGCGCTGCGGGTACCGATGTTCCTTGCCGCGCTCCTCCTCGTTCGTGGAGTGCCCGCATTGGTCTACCGCAGCGCCGGCCTCTCGCGCGCCGAGGTCATGGCCAGCGGACTCTTGCAGGCCACCTCGCTCCCGGTCATCGTGGCTGCGACGACGATCGGCTTGAAGTTGGAGGCGATCCGACCGGCTAACGCCGCCGCGCTGGTGGCGGCAGGCCTGCTGTCAGTGGTCGTGTTTCCTCTGACGGCCTTGCCATTGCTGAACCGTTCACGGGGATCCGCAAGATCGGGTCCCGGGAAGGAGGCGGATTGATTCGTCGCGACCGCCCACGCGCGGCGCGGGCACCCCGGTTCCGGAAGAACGTCGACCAGGCGCGGGACCGTGCTCCGGCTCACGGCCGCCCCAAAGACGCGGGCCAGGCAGGCACCGGCCCGGCCCGCCAGGGCAGAGCGCTACCCGCAGCCCGAGAGCGCTTCGTCTGCCGCAGGGCACATCAGCGGGAAACGGCAGGTAGGCGCCGTGAGCACGGCAAAAGACCAGGCCCCGGCACACCCCGGGCACAAGGCCGTGAGCCACTGGCAGTCCCGGCCACGAGGCATTCGACGGCGTCGATGCCGTCGCCCGCGCCGAATGTGCGTGGCGACGGGATGCGTGCAGGCCTTCGCGCGTGCATGGTGGATTCGTCCGCTGATGGGACCGTGCCTGTGGCCCGGCAGCGGCGCAAGGTTGCGTGCCTCGACGACGACATACTCCGCGAGGGTGCCGTCGCGCGTCCAGTCCGTGAGGCCGAACACCCGCTGTCCTAACCGACAGGCCGGTTGTGCCATAGCTGAGGGCGGTGACCACTCCGGCCAGCTCGTGGCCGGGGATCGACGGCGTGCGGTCGCGGCCGAGGCGATCGGTCCAGGTCGAGGGCCACTCCAGCTCATTCCCGGTGAATCCCGACGCATGAACTTCAACGACGACATCGCCGTAGTTCGCGCCCGAGAGGCTGGCGAGCCTCTCCGCATCCGGCTCGGGCCGCTCCACCAGCTTCATCCTGGCCGTCCCCGCGGCCTGATCCGTCACCACAATCGCCTTCATTTGGACACCTCCCCGTATCTAGTGCTGTGACCGCATAGGTTCACCGGGTTGGCGGTTGGATGGGTGGTGACGAGGTCCCCGGCGTCGGCGTGCTGGCGGCCAGTGCGCCTGCGCGTTGTCTGCGGACGAACGCAACCGTCCCACGCGGTCGCGGTTGCGGGCTTCGATAGCCGCGACGCGCTCCGCTTCCGCCTCGTCGATACGGGGCCCAGGAGGCGTAGGTCGGGGACCGTCAGGCCGCTGTCCGGCCCGGCCAGTCGCTGTAGCGGGTCTCGCCGAGGATCGCATCGCTACCCGGCACCAGAGTTCCCTCGCTCAGTTCGGCTCCGAAGTAGCGGGCGTGGGGGTCCGTGACGACCTCACGCGGGTCGTTACGGGCGGCTAGGGCCTGCCGGAAGAACTCGTCCATCCGGAACCGCTCGGGCCCGGCGACGTCGACCCTGCCGTTCAGCGGCGACCCGGTCGAGATTCGGCCCACCGCCTGGGCGACGTCGTCGCCCGCGATGGGTTGGAAGAGCACCGGGGCCAGCCAGGCCGTGCCGCCGGCGGTGGCGTCGTCGGCGATGCTCGCGACGAACTCGAAGAACTGTGTCGCGTGCACGATCGAGTACGGGATCGAGGATTTCTCGATCAGCTGCTCCTGAGCGACTTTCGCCTGGAAGTAGCCGCTCTCGGGCAATCGCTCGGTCCCCACCACCGACAGTGCGACGTGGTGGGCGACGTCGGCTGCGGCTTCGGCGGCGAGCAGATTGCGCATGGAGGTCTCGAAGAACCTCATCACCGCGCTGTCTTCGAAGGACGGCGAGTTTGATACATCGATCACCACGGATGCGCCGGCCAGCACGTCGGTGAGTCCTTCGCCGGTGAGGGTGTTGACCCCTGTCGTTGGTGCTGCCGCCACCGTGTCGTGGCCGTGCTGGGCGAGTTGCGGCACGAGTTTCGAACCGATGTTGCCGGTGCCGCCGATGACGACGATCTTCATGGCAAACCTTCCCGTTCGCCGGGTATCCGGCCGCCGCTGAGACCGGGCAACCCTGTGGGGGTGACGGCCTCGGCGAACTTCTTCACGTCGTCGGTGGAGGGAGTGAGGTATGGGAGATCAACTGCGGGTGGCGCAGCCATCCCGTCAGATCGCTTCGCGCCAGGTCGCCGGACGGCGATAAGGCGCCGTGGGTTGCCGTTGTTGGCGGTTTGTCAGCTCGTCGGGGTTCGGGCGTGGCTGGTCGCCCATTCGAGCGCGTAATCGGCCACCTGTTCCCAGCCGGGCTCGACACCGGTGAAGTGTGAGCGGTCCGGGAATTCGTAGGTCTCGGTCAGCGCCTCGGAGTTGCGGTACTTCTTCGCGTTGGAGCGGATCACCGAGGGCGGCATCAGGTGGTCCTTGCCGCCCATGATGAACAGCAGCGGCGCCCGGTCGTCCAGGTCGTAGTCGACCCAGGTCTCCTGGTGGCCCGGCTTCCAGTTGGCTATCAGGCCGTAGGCCCACACCCAGCTGCCGGGCGCCGGGATGTGGAGGTGGTCGTAGGCCGCGTCGGACTCCTCCCGGCTGCACGTGTTGGCGAACGCGTAGTGGAACTGCTCCTTGGTGAAGCCCACTGCGCGGTGCCGGTTGGCTGGGTTGGCGAGGATAGGGAATAGGGACTTGATCTGGGACGGTGGGTTCACCCGCACTCCCTCGGGTGGCGCCGAGTCGATCGTCACGGCGGCGGCGCCCAACCCTCGGTTGACCAGGAGCTGGGTGAAGGTCCCGCCGAAGGAGTGGCCCATGATGATCGGCGGACGGTCCAGGTTCTCGACCACGTCGCTGAGATGGTCGAGGGTGTCGGGGACGGATGCCGTGGCGATGATCTCGGGCTTTTCGCGCAGCGCCTCCACCTCGATCTCGAACCCTGGGTACGTCGGCACGACCACCTCGTAGCCATTCGCCCGGTAGTGCTGCGCCCAGCGATCCCAGCTTCTGGCGGTCATCCAAAGCCCGTGGATCAGCACGATCGGCGGGGCATTGGTCGTTGGCTCGCTCATGGCCCTCCTTCCGATTGCAGGGCTGTAACAATCGTCGACCTCGAACAGCGGTCGTACAAACGCAGCGATGAAGTGGCGGCCCACCGGCGCACGCTCTGCACCGCCGCCCCTCCGGTGGGCGATCGCTTCCGTGACTTCCTGGCTGTCCGCACATCGGCACGACCGGACGCCCAGTGTCGCGAAGGTCGCATTACGGTGCGTGCTGCTCGGTCCCCGGCAGATGAGGGCGAAACTGAACCGATCCTGGGCCGCACGACGTGGACCTGAACCGGTGTCCCAGACAGTCGCTTCGACAGCGGGGCGTACCCAGGCTGAGCCCGTGACGGAGGCAGATCTGATGGAAGGGGCCGCCTGGCAAATGGTGGCCGGAAGACTCGCATCCGATGATCTGCCCGAGATCGCGACCGAGGCGCCTGGCCGCTCGCAGCCAGCCCTCCACCTGCTTCGGCCTCGGCTCGGGCAGCAACAGCGCAGTGGTGGTACGGGCCGGGGTGTGCGACTGCACGGATGCGATCATGCCTCGGAGGGACGAGGCTGTTGCTTGTGGCAATGCTGCGCTGCCTGCCCAGTGGCGGGGCGCATTGACGCTCCGCGGTCAGGCCGTGCAGGAGTCCTCAGCATCTCTCAGCCCAGACCTCACGGAGTTCGTCATGACCGCTCCCTCTGGCTCCATCGTTCTGGAGCCCGCAGCCCAGCAGTTCGCAGATGCCACGTCCCAGCCGCCATTCTTGTACGAACTGGGGCCCGAGAAGGCCCGCAGGGTGCTGGACGACCTTCAAGCGGAACCGATCGAGAAACTCGATGTCGACTCAGAGTGGATCACCGTGCCTGCCGATGTCGGCGATGTACGTGTCCGCATTGTCCGGCCGCGTGGCGCCGCGCCGCCCCTCCCCGTGGTTCTCTATATGCATGGCGGTGGCTGGATTCTGGGCAACGCCGACACCCATGATCGACTGGTGCGCGAGCTCGCGGACGGGGCGCAGGCTGCGGTCGTGTTCGTCGAGTACACCCGCTCTCCCGAGGCGCACTACCCAATAGCGATCGAGCAGGGCTACGCCACCGCTCAGTGGATCGTCCGAGAAGGCGCTGCCCATGGCCTCGATCCGGACCGCATGGCGGTGGCGGGCGACTCGGTCGGCGGAAACATGACGGCTGCTCTCGCCCTGATGGCCAAGGAGCGCGGCGACGTCCGCTTCGTGCATCAGTCCATGTACTACCCGGTCACCGACGCCGAAATGAACACCAAGTCCTACGCCGATCTCGCCACCGGCTACTTCCTCACCGCCCAGGCCATGGAGTGGTTCTGGAACGCCTACATTCCCGACCGCGCGCAGCGCAGCGAGATCACCGCCTCTCCCCTGAAGGCCAACCTCGATCAGCTCGCCGGTCTGCCACCGGCCTTCCTCCTCGTCGACGAGGCAGATGTCCTACGCGACGAGGGCGAGGCGTACGCGGCCAAGCTCCGCGCCGCGGGCGTCGACATCACCACCGTCCGTTACGACGGCATCACCCACGACTTCATGATGCTCAACCCTCTCAGCGACACCCATGCCACCCGTGCGGCCGTTGCCCAGGCCGTCTCCGTGCTGCGCGACGCGCTGAGAAGTGGTGTCGCTCCGCCTTGATCTGTGACGTTCCGTGACTCGGCCGGTGCTTCGTAGCCCTCGGTCGTTCTCCAGGGGCCAACTGCCCACTTTGGGAGGCTCGGCATGGCATCCGATTCCATCTGGCGATCCGCAGCGCGACAGTTGCCGCTCAGGCTCCCCGTCGGCACGTTCTTCCTCAACTCCGCGCTGTCGAAACGCGGCGCGGACCAGGCCACCGCTGAGGGACTGCAGCAGCTCGCCACCACCGCCTACCCCTTCTTGGGCAAGCTCGATGCCCAGCAGTTCGTCCGGTTGCTCTCTGCCAGGGAGACCGCCGTTGCCGCCGCGCTGCTCCTGCCGGTGGTCCCTGCCGCTGTTGCCGGAGCCGCGCTGACCGCGTTCTCTGCCGGCACGCTCGGGCTATACCTGCGCGCGCCGGGCATGCGCAAGGAGGGCAGCCTGCGACCCACTGAGCCTGGAACCGCGCTGGCCAAGGATGTCTGGCTGCTGGGCATCGGCATCTCCCTCATAGTCGAGGGCGTCAGCGATCACCGTTGGTGATAAGGCGGATACGGTGTCAACTAGGGCTCTGACCGCATAAGTCCGCCAGGTTGTTCAGGCCACAGCGGCGAGGGGGCGTCCGCCCCAGCGGATGCCTTTCTCGCTGGGAATGCGGGCGCGTTCACGTCGTTCAGCGGCCAGGACGTCGCGGTGGCGGGTGTTGGCATTGCGCCAGCGCAGGTAGGCGTGCAGGGCCCGGGTCTGCACGGTGTGGTTGGGGTGGTTCGAGTTGGCGATGGTGAACTGCCGCAGCGGTCCAAAGTGGGCCTCGGTCGGGTTCGCCCACGAGGCGTGGGTCGGGGTGAAGCACAGCCCGACCTTGTGCTTATTCGCCCAGCGGCGGAGGGCGGCGCCCTTGTGGGCGGACAGGTTGTCCATGATCACGTAGATCGGTGCGCCGTCGGGCCTGACGGCGCGGATCGACTTCAGCGCGGCCAGCGTGTTCGCAGCCCCTTTCTTGCGGCGGTTGATGCCCCACAGGCGGTCATCGCCGAGCGAGTAGCAGCCGTGGAAGTAGCGCACCCCGTGAGTGCGGTGGTAGCTGGCGGGCACCCGGTCGGGATGCTTCAGTTCGGCCCAGCCCGAGCCCGCGGTGGGCCGGATCCCGAGCGGGCCGAACTCGTCGAAGGCGAACACCCGGTCCGGGAAGCGGTCAATGACCTCCTCGATCCGGTCCAGCTTCGCCTCACGGTCGGGGTCGGGGGAGTCCTTCCATGTCTTGGTGCGCTGGAAGGTGACACGGCGGCGGGCGAGCAGGCCGCGTAATGCCTGCACGGCACGTCGGTCCACAAGCTATTAGCGCCGCCAAAGCTCGGCGTCATACCACGCAGATCGAGCTGGCATGAGAGCGCGGCTACACCGCCGCGCCTCAAACAATGAACGTACACCGCTGACTGTGAGATCGACGCATGTTGGGAGCCGCCGTTACGGCGTGACCGACCGGGCCACGCAGCTGACGCTGACCCACGAGGCCCGGTCGCTGTCCCTGAGTTCTTACGGACGAACGCGGATGATCGTCTTCCCCTTGACCCGCGCGGTCGGGTTGAAGGCGGCGACGGCATCGTCGAGCGCCGCCACGTTGCCGATGTTCGTGCGCAGCCGTCCGTCTCGCACCCGCTGGACGACCTCACCCAGTTGGGCACGGTCGGACTCGACGACGAAGTCGATCGCCTGGCCGTGGGCAGGCCGCGCCTCGGGCGGCCCAACGACGGTCACCAGTGTTCCTCCGGGCCGGATCAAGCGCGCGGATCGCTTCTGGATGTCTCCGCCGATGACGTCGAAAACCAGGTCGACTTCGCCGACGTCGTCGAGGGTGTCGTTGTCGAGGTCGACGAACTCCATTGCACCGAAGTCGAGCGCCTTCTGACGGTCAGCGGCATGTCCGGTGCCGATGACGTAGGCGCCGGCCTCTCGTGCGAGCTGGGTCACCATCGTCCCGACCGCGCCGGCGGCGCCGTGCGCGAGGACGCTCCGCCCCGCCTGGAGGTGGCCGTGCTGGAACAGTCCCTGCCATGCGGTGAGGCCTGAGATCGGAAGGCTCGCGCCCACGGCGAAGTCGACGTCGCCCGGCAGCGGCGCGAGGTTGCGTGCCTCGACGGCCGCGTACTCGGCCAGGGTACCGTCGCGATGCCAGTCGGTGAGGCCGAACACCCGCTGTCCCACCGACAGCCCGGTCGTGCCGTAGCCGAGGGCGGTGACCACTCCGGCCAGCTCATGTCCGGGGGTCGTCGGTGTTCGGTCACGGTCGAGGCGATCGGTCCAGGTAGAGGGCCACGCCAGCTCAGTCGGGACGAATCCCGACGCATGAACCTGAACGACGACATCGTTGATCGCTGGCTCCGGCTTGGGCCGCTCCGTCAGCGTCATTCCGGCCGTTCCTGCTGCCTGGTCCGTCACCACGATCGCCTTCATGGGAATTGTCTCCTTGGTCATGTGTCTCTTTGGTGGTTTGCAGGGATGGTTACGTGTCGCTCACGGATGAACGCGGATGATCGTCTGCCCGCTGATCCGCTCGGTCGGATTGAAGGCCGTGACAGCATCGTCGAGGGTCGCGACGTTGCCGATGTTCGTGCGCAGCCGTCCGTCTCGCGTCCGCTGGACGATCTCACCCAGTTGGGCGCGATCGGGCAGGACGACGAAGTCGATCGCCTGGCCGTGGGCAGGCTGCGCCTCGGGCGGCCCAACGACGGTCACCAGTGTTCTTCCGGCCCGGATCAGTCCTGCGGATCGCTTCTGGATGTCTCCGCCGATGACGTCGAAAACCAGGTCGACGCCGCCGATGTCTTCCAGGGTGTCGTTGTCGAGGTCGACGAACTCCGTCGCGCCGAAGTCGAGTGCCTTGTGACGGTCGGCAGCGCGTCCGGTGCCGATGACGTAGGCATCGAACTCACGGGTGAGCTGAGTCACCGTCGACCCGACTGAGCCGGCCGCACCGTGCACTAGGACGCTCTGCCCCGCCTGGAGGTGGCCGTGCTGGAACAGTACCTGCCATCTGAGGTTCAACTCGTGATGTTGCCTTCGCTGGTCAGGGGTTGATCGTCAGTCCCGTTTCGGCGAGGCAGCCGTCTATGAGGCTGCTGCGGTACTGGATGTGCCGCAGCCCGCTTCGGATGCGCTGCATGAGGTGTTCCGGCGTGGTGAAGGCGACGTTGGAGAGCCAGCCGCGTCGCAACAGGGACCAGATGCCCTCGACTGGGTTGAGGTCGGGGGCGTAGGCCGGCAGGTAGTAGATGGTCAGCCAGTCCCGGGTGGCGGCGAACTCCCGTAGTTCTGCGGCCTTGTGGACGTTGAGATTGATGCCCCTATGGTGTGTCAACCGGTCCTGGTCCTCGGTTGGGGTAGTGGTGTGGCAAGGATGCAGTGGTAGATCTCCCGCGCCACGTAGCGTTTGAGGCACCGGATGACCTCTCGTTTGGTCTTGCCTTCCATGGTGCGTCGTTCGAGGTAGTGCCGGGTTCGCTCTTCTCGTCGTAGGCGTGTGAGCACGATGCGGTAGAGCGCTGCGTTCCCCTGGCGGTTGCCGCCGCGATTGAGGCGGCGATGTCGGCTCTTTCCGGAAGAGTGCTCGACCGGGCTCACGCCGCAGAGGGCAGCGAAGGA
This sequence comes from Streptomyces montanus, assembly GCF_005786655.1. NCBI lineage: Bacteria > Bacillati > Actinomycetota > Actinomycetes > Kitasatosporales > Streptomycetaceae > Streptomyces > Streptomyces montanus. The sequence continues at coordinate 152,243 of NZ_VBZC01000010.1, read as the reverse complement.
GGCCTCGCTGGTGAGCCGGTCATGGTTTTCGCCGGCGGCGATGAGCAGGGCTGCCGCGCTGTCGGGCCCCACGCCGAAGACCTTGAGCAGATTCGGGTTGAGGGCACGGATCATGAGGGTGATCTGCTTTTTCAGGGTGGTGATCTGCTCCGACAGGTGGCGGATGCGCACGGCCAGGAGCTGCAGGGCTTGGTGCACGGCGCTGTGCTCGGGGTTGAGCTGGGCGCAGGCGGCGAACAGCGCCGGATTGCGCAGCGGTTCCAGCGATTCACGCAGGCCTGGATCAGCGCAGACCAGGATGGCTTTGAGCTGGTTGATGGCCTGCGTGCGGGCAGTGACCGCGGAGTCCTTGACCATCTTGGCCACCCAGAGGCCCTCCACGGTGCCTTCGGTGTACTTCGGGCAGGTGCGGGCCCGGCCTGCCAGCACCGCCCGGGCTGCCGCTTCTGCGTCGATGACATCGGTCTTTCCACGCTGTCGCCGGGCGGCACGGTCTGGCCGGTTGACCTCGATGACCTGCACGCCTTCCGCAAGGAGGTATCGGCACAGCGATATTCCGTATGATCCTGTGCCCTCCACTCCGGCTCGATGAACGACGCCGAAGGTGCGAGTCCAGGCCAGCAGATCGCGATACCCGGCCAGAGTTGCGGGGAAAGACCTTGTGGCCAACAGGGCGCCCAGCACGGTGAGCACAGCGGCGACGTGCACGTCCTTATGGGTATCAACGCCGAGGACCACGTCAACGGCGGTCGTGCGAGGCGCCTTTAAGGAAGGCTGGTCTGTCGTAGCGGTAGTCATGAGTGCCTCCTCCGAACCGGTTTCGCTGCTGACCGGCTGCGACGGAGACGGGCGGTCAAGACTGTGAGGATGCTGAAGCGAAAGCCCCTATGGGGACACGTCCGTTCGCCGAGTGCCGGCACGTCCCGCTCGCACCACGGCCGACAGATCAATTCTCTGGACACCAAGGTCAGTCCCAGACCGAGCCAGGCCGTGATCCGAACGGGACACCGTCATTCTCACAGTCCCAGACGAGGACGATCGGTCCGCCGAGCTGGGTGTGGGCGACGATCAGCAGGTCGCGGTAGTCGCGCCAGGAGAAACTCTTGTGTCCGTCACGGTTGCCGTCGTCGCGGCGTGGCCGGTATATCAGCCGTGACCTGCGGCCGGGTTTGTAGCAGGTCAAAGCGGCGATGGAGATGCGTCTGCGGGAGCGGCCGCGAACCCGCACCACCGGGGTGCGTCCTCGCTGCGACCAGGTTCGGGCGTGCGGCGGCGTCATGGAGAAGCCAGCTTCGTCCTCGAAGACGAGCCATGCTCCACGGGCCGCCGCGAGCCTTCCGCGCACGGCCACACCTCCTTCACCCAGCCGGTGACAGCCTCGTCGTCCCGCTCCAGGGCCCGGCGGACGGCGACCTGACACGACCAGCCGTTGCGCACCAGGAGCTTGCGCACACCCTGGACCGTGTAGGTCATGTGGAAGCGCCGGCCGATCACCGTCTTGATCCGGCCCAGGGTCCAGCGCTGGTCCTCCCAGCCGTGCGCGGCCGGGCCCTTGGCAAGCTCCCGTTCCAGATGAGCGAACTGCTCGTCACTCAGCCGCGGCAGCGACGCCTGGCCACTGGAGTTCAGGGCCCGCCAACCGCCCTCGGCCCAGGCCCGGCGCCACCGCTGCACCGACCGGACGCTGACCCGCAACTCCTTGGCGACCACCGCGTTCGTCTCACCACGTTCGAACCGCTCGGCCGCTTCCAACCGTAACCGTTCCCGAAACTCCCGGCGCTCGGCGGTCAGCCCGCCCCCTTGTGGATACCGCATCCAACGGTGATACCGCACAGAGCAGGCCCGGGTCAGCCGTATGCGACACCACGAGTTCAACCTGAGTAGCCGCACATCTATGCAGACTCACCCTTCCGAGGACGGCGTACTAACGGGCCATCTCCTCCTTGAGTGCCGACACGAAGGCGTCCACGTCGTCCTCGGTGGTGTCGAAGGAGCACATCCAGCGGACGTCGCCCGCGGCCTCGTCCCAGAAGTAGAAGCGGTGGCGCTTCTGCAGGGGCTCGCTGACGTCGTGCGGCAGCCGGGCGAAGACCGCGTTGGCCTGGACGGGGTACAGGATCTCGACGCCGTGGACCGCGCGCACGCCCTCGGCGAGGCGCTGGGCCATCTCGTTGGCATGGCGGGCGTTGCGCAGCCAGAGGTCCTTGGCGAGCAGCGCCTCCAACTGCACCGAAACGAAGCGCACCTTGGAGGCGAGCTGCATCGACAGCTTCCGCAGGTGCTTCATGTGGCTGACGGCGTACTGGTTGAGGACGACGACGGCCTCGCCGAACAGCGCGCCGTTCTTGGTGCCGCCGAAGGACAGGACGTCCACGCCGGCCGCGTTGGTGAACGTGTGCATAGGAACCATCAGCGAGGCGGCCGCGTTGGCTATCCGGGCACCGTCGAGGTGGACCTTCATACCGTGCGCGTGGGCGTGCTCGCAGATCGCGCGGATCTCGTCGGGCGTGTAGACGGTGCCGCGTTCGGTGCTCTGGGTGACCGAGACGACCTGCGGCATGGCACGGTGCTCGTCCTCCCAGCCCCACGCCTGCCGGTCGATGAGTTCGGGCGTGAGTTTGCCGTCGGGCGTGGGGACCGTGAGCAGCTTGAGGCCGCCCATGCGCTCGGGGGCGCCGCCCTCGTCGACGTTGATGTGCGCGCTCTCCGCGCAGATCACCGCGCCCCAGCGGTCGGTGAGCGCCTGGAGCGCCACGACGTTGGCGCCCGTCCCGTTGAAGACGGGGAACGCCTCGGCCGTCGCCCCGAAGTGGCTGCGGATCACCTGCTGGAGGTGATCGGTGTACGCGTCCTCGCCGTACGAGGTCTGGTGGCCGCCGTTGGCCAGGGCCAGGGCGGCGAGCACCTCGGGGTGGGCTCCCGCGTAGTTGTCACTGGCGAAACCGCGGTCTTCCGGATCGTGATGTCGACGAGCCGCCGTATCGGGGGCCTTCGGAGGGTTCACGGCTTCTCGGTCAGCCACAGGCGCTTCCCATTCACTTCGGCGGCGGGCCGTTCCCAGACGCCGGCGATGGCCTCGGCCAGCTCCTTGACGTCCGTGAAGCCCGCGAACTTCGCGTTGGGACGCTCGGCGCGCATCGCGTCGTGCACCAACGCCTTCACAATCAGGATGGCAGCCGCGGACGTCGGGCCCTCCGCTCCCCCGGCCTTGCGGAAGTAGTCGGCCATGGCCAGCGTCCACGCCTCGGCGGCGGCCTTGGCGGCGGCGTAGGCGGCGTTGCCCGCGGTGGGCTTGCTGGCGCCCGCTGCGCTGATCAGGACGTACCGGCCGCGGTCGCTGCGCTGCAACGCCTCGTGAAAGGCGAGGGAGGTGTGCTGCACGGTACGGATGAGCAGCAGCTCCAGCAGGTCCCAGTCGTCGAGATTCGTCTTGGCGAAGGTCTCGCTGCCGCGCCAGCCTCCGACGAGATGGACCAGTCCGTCGACGCGCCCGAAGTCCTTCTCGACGCGCGTGGCCCAGTCCAGGGTCGACTCCCGGTCGAGCAGGTCGACCGTGTCCCCGACGACGGTGGCGCCGCCGTACGCGTAGCGCGCCGTGTCCACGGCCTCGGCCAGCCGCTCCGGGTCGTTGTCCGAGCCGACGACGACCGCACCCGCCTCGGCGAGCCGCAGCAACGTGGCCCGGCCGGCGGGACCGCCCGCGCCGGCCACCGCGATCACCGCGCCGTTGAGCGCCCCGTTCCCCATGATCCTCGCCTCCTGAGCAGTCGTGTCGGTGCGGTCGCTCACGCGGCCACCCGCTCGGCGCTGTCCGCCGTGATGCCCTTGGTAGAGGCGATCACGTTCTTCAGCTTCTTGGAGAGCGCCTCATAGAACATGCTCAGCGGAAACTCGTCCGGAAGCACGTCGTCGACGAGTTTGCGTGGCGGCAGACTCAGATCCAGGGCGTCCGGGCCCTTGGCCCACTTGGAGCCCGGGTGCGGGGCGAGGTAGGTGGAGACCAGCTCGTAGCCGGCGAGCCAGTGGACCAGCTTCGGACGGTCGATGCCGTCGCGGTACAGCTTCTCGATCTCGGCGCACAGCTGGTTGGTGACCCGCGGGACGCGCTGCCAGTCGATGGACAGCTTGTTGTCCCTCCAGCGGACGACGTCGTGCTTGTGCAGGTACGCGAAGAGCAGCTGGCCGCCGAGACCGTCGTAGTTGCGGACCCGCTCACCGGTGACCGGGAAGCGGAACATCCGGTCGAACAGCACCGCGTACTGCACGTCACGGCCCTGCGCGACGCTGTTGTCCGCCAGCTTCACGGCCTCCTTGAAGGCGGTGAGGTCGCAGCGCAGCTCCTCCAGTCCGTACATCCAGAAGGGCTGGCGCTGTTTGATCATGAACGGGTCGAAGGGCAGGTCGCCATGGCTGTGGGTGCGGTCGTGGACCATGTCCCAGAGCACGAACGCCTGCTGGCAGCGGTCCTGGTCGCCGACCATGTCACGGACGTCGTCGGGCAGTTCGAGGCCGAGGATGTCGACGGCGGCCTCGGTGACCCGGCGGAAGCGGGCTGCCTCGCGGTCGCAGAAGATGCCGCCCCAGCTGAACCGCTCGGGGGCTTGACGGACGGCGATGGTCTCCGGGAAGAGGACGGCCGAGTTGGTGTCATAGCCGGCGGTGAAGTCCTCGAAGGTGATGCCGCAGAACAGTGGGTTGTCGTAGCGGGTGCGCTCCAGCTCGGCGAGCCAGTCCGGCCACACCATGCGCAGGACGACCGCTTCGAAGTTGCGGTTCGGGTTGCCGTTCTGCGTGTACATCGGGAAGACGACCAGGTGCTGGAGGCCGTCCTCGCGGTGCGCGGCGGGCTGGAAGGCCAGCAGTGAGTCGAGGAAGTCGGGCACCTTGAAGCCCTCGTCCGCCCAGCGGCGCAGGTCCGAGACGACCGCCTCGAGATACGCGGCGTCGTGCGGCAGCAGTGGGGCGAGTGCCTCGACGGCGTCCACGACACGGCGTACGGCGGCATCGGCGTCGGCGGGATCAGGAGCGTCCTCGGCGTCGAAGTCGATCGAGCCGTCCTTGGACTGCCATGGTCGGATCCGCTCCACGGCATCCTTGAGCACGGGCCAGTCCGGGTGCTCCACCACCCTGCCACCGGGAGGAATCTGCCCTTCCGAACTCACTTGTAGGGGATTTTCCATCATGACTGATCCTTCACAGTAGAAACATGCGCTCCAGTGCCGTGTATTCGAGAGATCTCCCCAGTAAGAGGAAGCCGGGAAGGCGTTCGCGCACTGTCGGAACCAAGGGCAGCCACTCGATCGAGGTCGCCAGCGGTACGTGTCCTGAAGCAGCTGTGGGTCCTCGCCCGGCAGTGATCCCATTCACGAGGGCCTGCAGGACCTCACGGCCCTGGCGCCCGATGCAGTGCATGACCGCGTCGTCCGTTTCGCGTTCGAAACCGGATGCCGGGGACCTCACGCGCCGCACGCCGTCTCTCCACGGGTCAGGCCGCATAGGCGGGATCACTAGCCTTGCGTCCGACGGCCATGGTGTCGGCGACCTTGTCGTGGAGGCATTGCCGCCAAGGCTTGTCCCAGCAGCACCACAGTGCGTTGAGCGGGCTGAGGACCGGGATGAAGAAGGCCCCCATCCAGAACATCTCGCGGCCGAAGGCGCGCCAGAATCCCACGCGTCGCGCGGTTTCACAGCGCACGATCCGCACCTCGAAGATGCGTTTGCCCAGGGTGGAGCCAAACTTCCAGATAGCGAACGGGAAGTAGAGCACGAACGATGCCAGGAGCCAGACGAAGAGCAGCGTCCTGGCGAGGGCCCCTCCGCCGTGGTCGATCCAGATCACCACCGGGAATACTGGCACGAGATACGCGACGTACCAGGTGATCAGATCCAGTACGCGCGCTCCCAGCCGGGATCCGATGGCGGCAAGGCCGGTCGGCGTCCCAATGGGCGTCTGGTGTGTGTAGCCCTGTCCGTAGGGTTGCTGGGTCGGCGCGTGCTGGGCAGCACCGGTTCCATGCTGGGGGTGAGGTGGTGTGGTCATGATGCCTTTCCTTTGGGGCTCTGTTGGGACTGTGCGCTTGTCGTCCGGGCCGTCCTCTGTGTGTGAGCTGGCCGGGGGTTCGCGATGGGTTTCCCGCTGCAGCGGGGGTCCGGGGGTCGTCCCTTGACTGGGTGTGCGGCAGTACGACGTCCGGGTCGCCCCGGCATCTGCCGCCAACGGAGGTTTGGCTCGGTTGGGCGGATAGGCCGAGCCGCCGTCGCAGGTCCGCCCACACGGCGCGAGATTCACAACCGAACATCACTTGAACTCGCTGAGAGGGCCATCGCGTTCTCGTGGGTGCTGGTGGAACGGACTGCTGAGCCAGGCATTGGCGCCTGTGGGGCAGCCGGGGCGCGACGGGTGCGGGGGTCTGCTCGCCACAGCGGTCGGTGAACGGCGTCGCGCTGGGTCGGGAGGCGTGATGGGCCCCCTGGGAAGGTGGCGGTGGGGCGTGGGAGAAGCGCGGCATCAGCGTGCCTGGCGGCGGCGAGGTCTGTCGCCGCATCCGCATGAGGCGAGCGCGGGTGCGGCCGGTGGTGTTGCGGTAGCGCGGCGGCCCGACGGGGCGCCGCCGCATGGGCGATGTGGTCATCGGTGGTCCTTGGTGAGTCGGCGCAGCAGGGTGGCGAGGGCGGCCTGGTCGTTGGGGGTGATCCGGACCAGGGCGTGGGCTACGGCGAAGCCAGGACCGCCGGGGCGGGTGTCGCGGTCGGAGTGGAGCCAGGCGGCGACGGCGTTCGCGATGTTGTGACGGCACTGTGCCGGAGGGCCGCCCAGTCGGTGGATCGCGACGGCGGCCTCAGTGGACAGGGCGGCGCCGGTCGTGCGGTCCTGGGCCATCAGGGCGAAGTAGGCCTGCAGTTCGATGCCCATCGCCGCGTAGGGGTGGTCGCGGCCGTGCTGAGCGACGAGGTGTTGGGTGGCGCGGTGGGTGGCCCGCTGCGCGGCGCGCCAGTGTCCTGCGCGCTGTGCCGCGCGCACCGGGTCCAGGAGGCCGGTGTCCTCCGGGATGCCCTGGCTCCAGATCGGATCGGTGGCCGCGGTGCCAGCGGTCGGCGCCCGGTGGGGATGGAGCGTGCCGTCGGCGGCGATCTGGTACTGCTCGACGCGTCCGTCGGGGTGGCCGATGCTGAGGCAGATCGACCGGCCCTGGCGGGCGGCCGCGGCGCGCAGCGGGGTGCACACGCCCTCGATGAGGGTCTCGGGCGGCTCGGGGCCTGTGCGCAGGAGGCCCTGGGCGTGGATGCCGCCGCCTGGGAGGATGATGATCGTCTCGTGAATGTCGGTGGTGAGTGACTGGTCCTGGTCAGGGGGCACCGCAGTCTCCCTTGGTCGTGGCGGCCCGGGCTTCGGCGTGGCTGGCAGCAAGGGCACGGTCGAGGCGGGTGGCGGGCGGCCGGGACTGTGTGGAGTTGCTCATGACGGCCTCTCGGGCGACGGGCGAGGGGAACGGGCTGCTGTGCGCAGCGCGAGGCGCTGGCAGACCGGGACTGAGAGGACGGGGGCGAGCGTGGCTGTGGCACCGGGAGGACCCAAGGGCCCACAAGCACGCCGGCGGCGGCCGCCTCCGCTGGCGCGGCGGGCCGGGCGTACATGGAGCGGATCACGGCGGAGCCAGCCACCACGGCATCGGCGTGGCCTGAGGCCTGCGCGGCGCGGGCCGTTCTCGGCAGTGGCCCGCGCCAAAGCCATGCCCAATCGGGCAGCCGGTGGGCGTGGACGCGTTGTCGTGCACATGAGCGTGTCTCCGGTGCAGTGGGCTGAAGTCAAGGCGTAAGCGCCATCGGAGGTGCGCCGGGAGCGGCGCCTGGAATACGTGCAAGCGGTGGGGTACCGCGGCGGTGGCGGCCGGTGGGTTCAGTGAGGTGACGCAGGCCAGGGCTGCTCGATGGCGGGTTGCGAGCCACGGCCCCGCGCGACGTCTTCGCGGGTGGGACTGAGCAGGCGGGTGATCTCGTGAATGACGGGTGCGCTGCTCACCTCGTAGCCGGCGGAGGAAGGGTGGAACCGGTCGTCCGACAGCAGGCCCGGGTTGGCGGCGTATTCGGGGCTGGCCAGCTCGGCAAGCGCGACGGGGATACCTCCGCTACGGAGGATGTGGGCGCGCTGGAGCCGCGCGAGCCGCCGTCCCGACAGCCGTAGAAACCAGCGCAGCGGCACCGGGATCCCCGGCACCACGCCGAGGTCGGGGCAGGTGCAGCAGATCACCTCTGTCGCGTCCCGTTTGAGCTCGACGATCGCCTGCCCGATTCTTGCTGCCGAGCGACTCAGCGTCCGCTCCCGCCAGGACCCGGACGTGGCGAATGCGGCGTCGTTCGCACCGACAATGAGGACGGCAATGTCCAGTCGGCCCTGAGCCAGAACCTTGTCGGCCTGCCGGGCCAGGTCCGACGCGCCGGAGCCGGCACGGGCCACATTGACGATGCGGACTTGTCGGTGTGCACGGGTGGCAACTGCCGTGCCAATCAGCGCACTCGGCGTCCCAGACACGTCATCCGCTCCGAGACCGGCCGCCAGCGAATCGCCCAGGATGCCGATCGTGATCGCGTCGCCGTCGTGGTCCTCGCCGTAGGACCCGCTCGCGCAGAGCAGGCCCGAGGGATGTCCACGGTTGATCAGAATGATGCGGCGGAACGCACTGCGCGCCTGCGCGGCCAGGGCCATGGGCGGCACGGCCAGTGCGACGACCACTCCGGCGGCGGCCGTGATGAGAGTCAGCACGCGGCAGCCCCCGCCCGGTCGCTGCCGGTTGGCGCCGATGTGGTGCGTCGTGCGGCGATCCGGGCGAGGGTTTCCGGCTCGCGGCGCCCACGTAGGCGCAGGCTCTCCAGATGCGCGGCGAGTTCCTCGCGCTTCTGCTCGGCCCTCGGGGTGAGTCCCTCCAGGGAGAAGATCTTCCAGTGCCTCAGGAGGGGGGCGATGACGCTTCCGTAGTGGACGGATTGGTTGTAGATCCCGGCCTGGGCGATGATGAACGCCCGTTCCCGGAAACCCGGAATGATGTCGGCGCCCGGCATCGCAAATTGCATGAACTCGCGGCAGACTGCCTCGACGGTTTCCGAGGGTGCGATGTCGAGGGCCGCGGTCACCAGACTGCGGTAGAACAGGTAGTGGTGGTTCTCGTCCTGGCTGATGCGTTTCAGCAGCAGCCACGCGATCTGGTCGGCCTGTTGGGCGGCTTTGCCGGTGTTGAGATGTGAGACCCGGGTGGCGAGTTCCTGCGCCGTGACGTAGACGATGGATTCCAGCAGGCTCTTGTCACCCGCCTGGTAGCCAGACTGCATGGTGGCCATCCGGTCGGACTCCATCTGGCGCGGGTCCAGCCCGCGTGTGGCGGCCAGAAAGCTGCGCAGCGCGATCGCGTGCCGCCCCTCCTCGGCCTTCCAGCGGCCCAGCCATGCGCCCCAGGCCTCGTGGTTCCCGAACCTCCTATTCAATTCCGCGAAATAGCCCGGCAGTTCGTCTTCCGTGGCCAGGTTGACGGCCAGAGCGGCCTGTACCGGGGGGCTGAGCTTGGAATGCGCGGGATCCCAGGGGACTTCCTGGAAGTCCATCCCCTCACCCCACGGGACGTAGCTCGTCACCGGGTCCCAGTCGGTGACGGTGTTCAGGTGGTCATTGAGGGCTTTTGCTACGAACGGTTCCAGCTCTGTCAGCATGTTGGTGGGCACGTCGGTCAGCTCCGATCAGCGTTGTGGGCGGTGGTCTTTTCTCACTCGCGGGTGAGGGCGAGGATCACGTTGTGGCCGCCGAACCCGAACGACGAGGACAGGGCTGCATGCGGGGTGGTGGCGCGGTGCGCTTCCTGGACCAGGTCCAGGTCGATCCGGTCGTCCACGTGGTTGAGGTTGCGGATCCGCGGGACGATCCCTTGCTGCATCGCCAAGATCGTCATGATCGCTTCGACGGCTCCCGCGGCCCCCAGCAAGTGACCGGTATAGCTTTTCGTCGCCGTGATGGCCGGGTGCGTGCCGATGGCCCGGGCCAGGGCCTGGGCCTCCACGCAGTCCCCCAGCGGTGTCCCGGTCGCGTGGGCGTTGACGTGCTCGATGTCCCGTGGGCGCAAATCGGCGTTCGCCAGGGCCTGGTGGATGGCGCGGACCTGTCCGTCGATGTCCGGGTTGGTGGGCGACGTGGCGTCCGCGGTCACCCCGGATCCGGCGAGCACAGCGTGGATGCGTGCGCCGCGGGCCCGGGCGTGATCTTCACGCTCCAGCACCACCACCCCGGCGCCCTCGGCCATGACAAACCCGTCCCGGTCCTGGTCGAAGGGCCGCGAGGCACGCTCAGGTTCGTCGTTGAGGCGGCTCAGGGCGCGGATCCTGTCGAATGCGGTGACCGAGATCGGTGCGATACATGCGTCGGTGCCGCCCGCGATCACCACGTCCGCCATCCCCTGCGCGATCAGGAGACTGCCCCAGACCAGCGCCTCGGCCCCCGACGCACAGGCGCTGGTGGGGGCGTGGGCCCCCGCCCGCGCGCCCATCAGGATCGACACGGCACCGGCCGCGCCGTTGGGCATCAGCCGCGGCACGGTGTAGGGCGACACCTTGGAGCGGCCGTCGGTGTGCAGCAGGTCGTGCTGATCGAGGAGAGTTTGGGCGCCGCCGACACCGCTGCCGATCACCGCGGCCAGCCGCTCCGGCTCGACCGGGGGTGCGCCGGCGTCGGCCCACGCCGCACGGGATGCGGCTACTGCGATCTGCTGGGAGCGGTCCAGCCGGCGTGCGGCCACTCTGCCGATGACGTCCGCCGGGTCTGTGGGCAGGATGCCGGCGATCTTGACGGGCAGGTCCGCGGCCCAGTCCGTGTCGAGTTTGGTGATGCCGGACTCCCCGTTCATCACGGCGGCCCAGGTGTCTTTCACGGTTGCGCCCAGGGGGGTCAGCGCCCCCATACCCGTCACCACCACACGGTGCCGGGGAGCCGGTCTCGACCTCGATAGCGCTGGCATCGGTCTACCTCCTTTGCTTCTCGTCGTGGTGTGCGTGACGAACGGGCAGGGGCACGGTGATCGAGACTGTGGACGAGGTGTTCTGGGGTACCGAGGTATCGAGGCGGCGCAGGATCGCGAGCATCCGCGTGTTGGTTGCGCCGACCTCGGCGGTCAGGGTGCTGTAGCCGTGCAGCACCGCGAGGCTGGCCGCGTAGCGCACCAAGCAGGTGCCCAGTCCCAGGCGCCGCTGCCATGCATCGGCGACGAGGACGGCCAACTCGGCGCATCCGGGTGGGTCGGTCTCGATCAGGTTGGTCATCGCGATGACCTCATCGGGTGTGGTCGTCGTCGCGGTGAGCAGGGTGATGGCCTTGCGGACGTCGACCATCCGTTCCCATTCGTGCGGTCGGATCTCGCTGCGGTGCGTGAGGTGCCGAGCCCGTCGGCTTTCCGCACTGCACCTGCGATACAGCCCGTTGACCTCGTCGAGGTCGGCTCGGACAGCGGGCCGACTGAGGACACGGGTGCCGTCCTTCAGGATGCTCGCATGAGGTGCGTGAAGGGCGGGGAAAGCTGCGGGCAGGGCGGGCACGGGTTGAACCATGAGCGAGTACCTCCCTAGGGACGTTGGTGTCCGGGCCGGCTGGCCGAGGCCGGCGGCAGGACTTCGGGCAGCGCGTGCGCGGCGGGCGAGGGATCTGCGGGGACGGGCATCAGGCAGCCGGGGCGATGTCGTCGGCGCGTGCGATCATGGCCAGCCCGTAGAGGCGGGCGGGGTCGGTCCACCAGTGGCTCAGCTCCAGGCCGGCGGCGTTGAGCTCGGCGGCAAGACCGCTAGGGCGGAATTTCGCGGAGACCTCGGTGCGCAGTTCCTCCCCGCCGGTGAAGGGCACGACCAGGTTCAGGCCGCGCAGGGTGACGGTCTGGTCCCGGCGGGACCGCAGACGCATCTCGATCCACTCTCGGTCCGCGTCCCAGACGGCCACATGCTCGAACGCGGCCAGGTCGAAGTCGGCGTCCAACTCCCGGTTGAGGCGGCGCAGAAGACCAAAATTGAACCGGGCCGTCACGCCTGCCGCGTCGTTGTACGCGGGGACGATGACGGCTGGGTCCTTGACCAGGTCCACGCCGAGGAGCAGGCGGTCGCCGGGAGCCAGGCCGGAGGTGAGGGCGCCCAGGAATACCGCCCGTTCGGAGGGAAGCAGATTGCCGAAGGTCCCGCCGAGGAAGGCGAACAGGCGTGGCCCGTCAGTGGGCGGAAGGTCGACTGCGGCGGTGAAGTCGGCCAGGAGGGGTTTCACCGCCAGGGCGGGGTACTCCGCCGCGATGGAGGCGCAGGCCTGGGCCAGGGCGCTGGAGCTCACGTCGACCGGCACGTACGTGGTGAGCGGTCCAGCCAGGGCATCGAGCAGCAGACGCGTCTTGGCCGAGCACGAACCGGATCCCAGCTCGATCAGGGTCTTGGCGCAGGTGAGCCATGCGATGATGGTGCAGGAGTCGGCGATGATCGCCTGCTCCGTCCTGAACGGGTAGTACTCCGGCAGCCGGGAGATCTCGTCGAACAGCCGGCTCCCGTCCGCGTCATACAGCCACTTCGGCGAGAGCTGTTTCGGGGACTTGGTGAGCCCCTGCACGACGTCTGCGCGCAGTTCATCGAGGTGATCAAGCGCCGGCGAGGTCGCGGAGGGCACAGCGGGTGCGGTCATCGGGGAAGTCCTTTGGACAAGAGAGGTGGCGTGGGAGGGGGCGGTGTTCACGTGGTCACCTGCTGGGGTTCGGGGACGGTGGTGGGAAGGACCCGAGGGCGTCTCAGCCCGCGGGCGGCGCAGAGCACGACAAGGGCCGCGGCCCCGCCGGCCGGCAGGAGCGCGCGGGCGAAGGAGTGTCCTGCGGCCCCGGTGCCCACGGCGCATCCGATGTCGAGAGCCGCAACAAGCAAGGCGCTGGCCTCGGTGACCGTGCCGGCCGGCGCCAGCCGGGCGGCGTGAAGGGGCCAGGTAGTGGGCGAACTCGGTTGCGGTCACGGGTGGGCGGGGTGCCTGGGCGGCGGCCGCCTCGGGGGTTGCGAGGACCTCTCTGTCGAGCGGAAGTGGCGTTCGTAGGCCTGGATGTGGTGCGGGTCCTCGGCGAAGAGGTGGTCGTGGCGGGCCATGCGGCGGATCACGATGAGCGGCGCGGGGGCGCGGTTGACCGCGAAGGACGGGTTGTGGGCCGCCGGGGCCGGGCAGTTCGGGTGGAACTGGCCGGCCATCAGGCCGCGCCGCATCACATCGGTCTTGATCTCTTCGTGGGCGCGGTCGAGTTCGCCCCAGTGCTCTGGAGCGAGGGCCTCGAGCAGTACGACGAGGGAGTGCAGCTGTCGGGCGCGGGGAGGCCAGGGGTGGTGCTCGAACTCGTCGAGTGCGGAGCCGAGCACGGATTGCAGCCAGGTCCGGACTGCGGCTGTGGTGGTGAGTAAACGGTCCCGGGAGAGCGGGTCGCCGGCCGGGCGTGCGGTGGCCGATCGGACGTGGACGACGCCTTGGTGGCGGGCTGCGGTGACGTACGGGCAGACGGCGCCGTCACGGCCGAGCAAGGGGTGCGCGCGCGTGATGTAGGTGTCGAACCAGGTGTTGATCAAGGCGTGCTGGGCGGTGGTCGGTGTGGTCAGCAGCATGAGCGTGTCTCCCGTTGTGGCGGCCGTGGGTGAGCTGGTCAGGGCGTGCGCAGGTCGCGGCAGAGGTCGTCGATGGTGGTGCGCGTGACGTGGCCGACGGTGATCAGGTGGGCGGTGGAGCCCTCGCACGCGAGGTGCCACTTGCGGACGACCCAGGCGGCGGGGCGGTCGAAGCAGACGGTGAGGGAGTCGGTGGTGCGGGTGGGGCGGACTCCGGCCCGGGTGAGCTGGTCGACGGCGTACTGGGCGGTTTCCAGGCAGCGCAGGATGTGCGCGCGCAGTCCGGAGTGGCCCAGACGGCGCAGCGCGGACCAGAGCAGGAGCGCGGCCAGTCCGCTGCGGGAGCAGCCCAGGGTCCGTGCGGAGGCCTTCGTGTACTCGCTGGCGATGACCGGCTCGTCGATGAGGTTCTTGCGGGCGAGGACGACGCCGCAGGGCACCGGGGCGCCGATGATCTTGTGGCCGCTGATGGAGATCGAGTCGGCGCCATGCGTGAAGTTCCAGCGCGGGGCGGAGGGGGCGTGGGCCGCGATCGGTCCGCCGGAGGCGGCGTCAGCGTGGACGTAGACGTCGCCCGCGGCTGTGGCCCACTTGCGGAGCTCGGTGACGTCGTCGTAGGCGCCGCGCATGGTGGTACCGATCGTGGCGACGACGATGGCGCCCGGGCCGCGGCCGCGGTGCGGGTTCACGCGGCGGTGGAAGAAGGAGGCGAGCTTCAACGACTCGGGGTCCAGGGTGCCGTCGTCGTTGCTGGGCAGGGTGACGAGCCGTAGCCCGAGGAGGCCGGCGGCCTTGGCGACGCTGTAGTGCGCCTGGTCGGAGGCGTATACATGGGCGTGCGGAAGATACCGGCGCGCGGTGGCCAGGCCGAAGAGGATGCCCTCGGTGCCGCCGGTGGTGACGTAGCCGTAGACGTCATCGGGCCGGGCGCCGGCGGTCTGCGTCAGGAAGCGGACCACGGCTTGTTCGTAGGCCTTGGTGTGGACGCCGCTTGCGTCGCCGCTGGTGGGATCGCCGACGTTGTTAGTCAGGACGGCCAGCGCGGGGCCGAGGTCGCTGAAGTCGAAGGCGAGGTTTCCGGGGAAGCCGAGGATGCGCGGGGCTTCGCTGCGCAGCGCGCTGGTGAGGTCCAGCAGCCGGGCGGTGTCCGCGGCCGTGTCGGCGGGAGCGTCTTCGATGAGCAGTTCCGGGTTCTCCGGCACGGTGTCCGGGGCCGTTCTGGTCGTCGCGGTGTCGGTCACAGGTGGCCTCCGGTGTGCTGTGCCGGAGCGACGGTTGCGGCGTGCAGGGCACGGGTGTCGGGGTTTGGTGCCCAGGGGCCGAGGACGGTGGTCGCCGGGAGGGCCACCAGGTGCAGGTGGTCGGGGAGTGAGTCCTGGTACTGGGCGAGTTCGGCCTGGGGCACGGGCGGGTTGGGTGCCCGTTCGGCGGCTGCGTTCAGGGCAGTGAGGACCTCGTCGTCGATGTCCTGGAGGCCGTGCCAGCGCACAGCGAGGAGGTTGTGCCCCTCGTCGGTGCGTTCGGGCAGGTCCTGGCCGTGCGGCGGGCGGCTCCAGACAGGGAGGGGGTTGAGGACCACCAGCGCGAATGTCTGGCCCAGGCCGTGGGAGGCGATCTGCACCCGGGAGGTGTGTGGTGCCGGGGGGTGCGTCAGGGGCGTTGGCGTCATGCGGGCCTCCCGTACAGGCCGAGGTTCTCGGCGGCGCGGATGATCTGGTGGTCTTGGTTGATGGCGCGGCTGTCGTCCGCGACGAGGAGGAGCCATCCCGTGATCTGGCCGGCTCTCACCGGGGTGTCGGCGGTGAGCCCGGTGGTGGCGGTGACGGTGGGGAGGGCGGTGATGGTGTGCAGCAGCGCCTGGTCCAGGGCGCCGTCGTGCCGCGACCGCAGGGCGATCTTCGTGACGTGGGCGTGCACGTGGCGGCGGGTCTCGGGGCGGCGGCCGGTGGTGAGCAGCAGCGCGGTGTCACGGACGGGGTCGTGTCCGGTGGCTTGACGCAGCGTGTCGGTGGCGAAGTCGGCGTAGGGGTCGGTACGCAGGGACAGCAGGGCGGGTCCGCGGTCGGGGATGAAGGTGACCGTGGCGTGGGCGGGGCCGTAGCGGACGCCGAGGGCCGTGAGCGTGCGCATCGTGTACAGGGCGAGGGCGCGGGCCAGGAGCCCGTGGCGGCTCAGGAGGTCGGAGCGGCATACCTGTTGGCCGGCGGTGCGGGTCTCGGCCCAGATCGCGCTGATGCTGTGGCCGGTGGATCCGTCGCGGCCGGGGCCGGTGAGGGTGTGGATGCGGTAGTGGGTGCCGGGAAGGTGCTCGCGCAGGACCAGCGGCCGGGTGCTGGAGTCCTGGAGGCGGTGCCAGGCGGAGCGGATGTCGTCTTCGGTGCGGCAGACGGAGGAGGGGTGGGGGTGGGTGGGGTCGGGGTGTTGGAGGACGAGTTCGGCCGTCTGTGTGTAAGTGGCCCATTCCAGGGCGTTGGACAGGCGTGCGGTGCGGATGGTGCGGGGCGCGGTGATTCCCGCGTCGAGGAGCGCGGCGCTGGTGAGACCGGCGTCGCGGCGGATGTCCGCGGTGTCGAGGGCGTTGCCTGGCAGGTGGAGTCGGGCGGCGAGCAGGTCGGCGAGTTCGGTGCCGGCTGGTGAGCCGGCGAGGACGGCTTGGACGCCGAGGCGGTTGAGGTGGGCGGCGGTGCGTCGCAGGCTCGTGCGGTGGGTGATGTGCCGGAGGTAGCTGGGGTGGTCGGCCGGGTGGTGGGCGGGTTCGGTGACCGCGACGGAGTTCCAGCCGTGCCGGGCCAGCGCGGGCACGTAGCGGTCGCCGGCGTCAGCGGGAGCGATGACGGCGGCGGTGCCGGTGCGGTACGCGGGCGCGGCCGCCGCGGGGAGGGGTGCGGCGAGGGCCATGGTCGGATCTCCTGTGGGTGTCGATGCCGTGTGGTCAGCTGCGTGCCACGAGCGTGGTGACGAGCAGGGCCCAGATGACGGGCGGCCGTGGGTGTGGGGCGGGTTGTTCGGGAACCTTGGCGGCGGCGGGCAGGGTGGTGGCTGACACAGACGCTCCAGGAAAAGCGGACGCGGGACGTTCCGGGTGGGGCGGCCGGCGTCAGCTGGTTCGGGCGCCGGTGGATGTGGGGGCGCCGTCGTGGGCGGACGACGCCCCCATTGAGCAGCCGGCCCACGCCCGCGCCGGAAGGACACGGGGGATCGCCCCAGGGGGATGAAGGCGAGGGGTCGGGCTGCGCCTGGTGCCGGGCCGACGGGAAGAAGCCCGTCTGGCCCGGGAGCTGGGCGGCGTCTACACGGTCGGGGAGGCGGTGAACAGGATCGGGCCCCGGTAGCCCTTGCCGTCACCCGACCAGTCCAGCTGGATGTAGCCGTCCGCGAGGTAACGGCCCGATCCGGCCCTGAACTTGAGCGTCCCCGTCTTGTACGAGCCGTTGCCCGCGGCGCTGCTGTTTTCGAGCGCGCGCTCCAGTCCGGTGTAGCTGGCGGACTTCACAACCGGGTCCGTGCCGCGCACGCTCTTCTTGGTCTGCAGGTGGAAACGCGCCTTGTCGAAGGTGAAGTGGTTGTTCGTGCCGGACGAGTAGGGGCCGTCCCAGTAGACCGTGGCTGTGGTGTAGATGTAGCCGCCGGACCGCTTGGCGCACAGCTTGACGTCGAACTCCCAGTTGTCGGAGTCGGGTCCGTTATACGACGGGTCGTCATAGGAGCTGCTGCTGCTGGTCTTGCAGGAGTAGCTGGCCGCGGATGCCGTTCCGGCGGTGGCGAGCGTGGTGCCGGTGACTGCGGCGGCGGCGAGCAGGGTGACGGCGGTGCGCTTGAGCGCGGGCATGGTGGCTCCTCCAGGAAAACGAATGGGGTTGGCGGGCCGTTCGCGGCCGGGCCGTTGATAGGGGGTGGCGAGCGGGTGCAGGTCCCGCGTTGGGCTGTCCACTGGAATCGCTCTGACCAGCGGGTTTCGTGGTCGCCCCGCTCGGTGTCCGCTTCCTCTGCCGCGGCGCCGCTCCTGGCTCGGCAGGGGCACTTCACCTGCGGATTCTCACCTCCATGTCCTTTTGGACACGCGGTGGACATCCCCGATGAGAAAAGGACACGGGATCTGAGAACCTACACACGACGTTCCGGGCTGGTCATTCAGCCAGCCAGGCTCACCAGACCGTCTTCGCGAACCCAGCCCCGGGTGTTCTTGGGGATGCCGGACTTGGAGCGCTGGGTGAGCTGGCTGTAGTCCCATGCGCCCTTGCTGCACAGCACCTTCAGCTTGTCACCGCGGTACAGGTAGCCGCGGCTGGCGTAGGCAGTGGACGGCCCGGTGCGCAGGTTCCAGCCGTTCTTGCCCACCGTGGCACCGAAGTCGGCCCAGTTCACGGTGCACTTGGAGCTCTCGCCGACGGCGTGCGCTGCCGGGGCGCTGGTCACGGTCAGAGTGGCGGCGGCCGCCATCGCCATAGCGGCGGGGTCAACCGAGCGGAGCGCGAGACGGTGGATCATCGAGGACCGACCTTTCGAAAAGGACCTGTTGTGGAATGGCGCCCGGGCCGGTTGCCGGGCGCAGTCGAATTGCTGGGTGCTCTCCCCCGGCCGGTGATGTCGGCAGGCCTCCGGCGCCGCGTCGGCGACCGGGTGAGGCGTCTCGTCGGCG
The DNA here is from genome assembly GCF_005786655.1 of Streptomyces montanus. NCBI lineage: Bacteria > Bacillati > Actinomycetota > Actinomycetes > Kitasatosporales > Streptomycetaceae > Streptomyces > Streptomyces montanus. The sequence goes on along the minus strand of NZ_VBZC01000010.1, from coordinate 133,972 downwards.
GGAAGGGCGGTGTCCCCGGCCAGCTGGCAGGCGTAGGGTGGTTGGGCAGCCGGCCGGGACTCTCACCGCAGGCTCGACGGCCCGCGCGGGGCTCAGAGCGACTTGGCGCAGGTGATCGGCACCTGCCCGCCGCGTACGATGTACCAGTCGTATCCGACCTTGCCGCACTTCTTATACGTCCGGCCGTAGCCCTGGGCGATGACGCATGTCTTGAGCTTGTCGCCCCTGTAGACATAGCGCGTGACGCGGTCGTTCGAGTCAGCTACGGTGTCGCCTCGGTCCGGCATCCGGACGGCGACCTTCTTCCCTGTGATCTTGACCGTGCTGCAGCTCATCTTCGTGTCGCCGGTGGCGGCCGCCTGCGCCGTCGAGGCGGTGGCAACGCCACCGACGGCGACGGCCAGGCCCAAGGTGGTGGCCAGGAGGGTGCGCTTGACGTGCGGGGTTATCACAAGGGACTCCTTGGAGTGGAGGGAAACCTGGCCGGGCAGCCCGGCCTGGGCACCGCTATGTGGGGGCGGATTGTGGGGTACACGGGTGGGCCGGGTGTTGTCCGGCAGGCGCGTGATCGGCGCAAGGGTCTTGTGCAGAGGGCCCTGTGACGAAGCGCCATGTGCAGCGCGGCAGGAGCAGCTGCGGGGAGGCCGCCTTGCTCCTGCCGCGCGCCGCTCGCTCGGGGGAAGCAGATCTTCCCCGGGCGGGAGGCCGGCCAAGGATCTGGTAAATCCGCGACCGGCTCGGACGCGCCGTCGGGCGTGGCCGGGTGCTAGCCGCTCAGCCCGGCTGCGCCGAGGTCCTTCGTACGCTCCAGCTCCGCCCGGGAGCATCGGCGGTGAGCCAACACTGTGGTGCGCGGTGCCGGCTGGTCCGTCGCGTGCTTGGAGGTCATGCAGTTCGCCCCGTCTGGCTCGGGGGGCCTTGTCTCAGGCAAGTCCAGCGGCCTCGCTGTCTTCGCGCGGCGCACTGGTCTATCCTGATCACCGCCGACGTGCTCGAACACGCTGGTGGAAGGCCCCAGTGGGTTTCTCAGATCTGCTGGTGGTGACTCTGCTGAGAGTCGTTTTGCACAGGCCCTGGCAGGGGCCTGGTTGTGCGCTGGCGAGAGCGGGTGCCGGGACGGTGGCTGGAACCACCCTCTGGTGCCCGCCTCCCGGTGTAGGCGGCGGGTTCGTCGCCGCTCACCGGGCCAGCTCGCCGCTGGTCTGTTCGGCTCTCCTGCGGGCGGGTTCGGCTTGTGCCTCACTCGTCCGGTAGTTGGGCCGGGCTTGCATCGGCAACGCTAGGCATATGCGCGAGGCGATGCCATTTCGCCAGTGCACAACCTGGACGTTGACACCTGTCGGCTTTGCACCAGGCGGCGGAATGCCTGCTCGGAAGTGCACCTTCCACATGACGTTCGTGTCGGGGGTGCACACCTCACAAATCCGTGCATGGCTCAACGAGCACTTGAGAGATATCGCGCCTCATTCTCAACACCATGTCCCGACCGGCCAGTTAGACAATAAACCGACATTTTCCGGCGGGCCTCGGTGAAGGGAAGGAGGGTGAGTTCGCCCCTCCACGCAAGCCCTTTTCCGTCGTGTCCTCCTTGGGCCGGTGTGAACCACGAGGTGCGCATTGAGTGAGGGCGAGAAGCAGTGTTGTCAGTGGGGCCGGCGAGAATGGCGTGATGACTCACGCCATACCCGTGCCGCTGCCGTCCGCGCTCGTCCATCACCACGCGGTCGATCTGGAACGCAAATACACCGACGGCTGGGGCGTGACGGTCGACGACGTCGCCACCGCGCCCTCCGGCGAGATCTACGCCCTCCACCGCGTCCACCGCCATACATACGGCGTGGCGGACGACGAAGCCGACCCGGCGAAGGCGGACTTCGGCTACTCGCTGTTGACCAGGTACGCCCCCGACGGCACCCTGCTCGCCACCGCGGTCTCCGGGCAGAGCGAGTACCTGCGTCAGGACACAACTCTCGGCGGCCCCACGACAGGGCTGGGCAAGGACCTCTGGTGGGCAAAGGGACTGTGCATCCTGCCCGAAGGAACAGTCGCCGCAACCGGTCCCGGTGACCACACCCATCTGGTCACCGCAGACCTCACGGCGGTGACCGCGCACCACGGCATGCCCCGCAGAAACTACGACAATGGCCCGCGCGACCCGTTCGCCACCTGGATCAGCACGACCCCGGCCGGCCGCCTGCTGTGCACGACCGGCGAGTACGGGCTCTACAACTACGCCAACCTGCTCGACAACATCGTGTCGATCACCGACCAGCCCCTCACCCCCACCTCGAAGCCGACACTGCGGGCCCTGGCGTCCATGGAGGCAGAACCCGTCAAGCACACCGAGGCCGACGTGCGGCCGGACGTCCTGTTCAACGACAGGCCCGTCGGCATGGACCACCGTCCGCGGCCCTCGCTGACCGAGCACCTCACCGAACTCGAACAGACGGCGCGGCAGTGGGACTGGCACAACGCCCGGCTCGGCCGGCCCACGGTGGTACGTGAGGACCTGTTCGTCATCCCTGTCTACGGACACATCTACCGGGGCGGCAGCCGCGGCCAACGGTTCGCCTTCGTCCTGGTCAGCGACGAGGGCGAATTCGTCGGCCAGCTCGGCGGCATGCACCTGCACCGCGACAGCCCCTTCACCGGCTTCTGCTTCGAGATCGCCGCCGACCCCGTACGTGAGCGGATCTACCATCTCAACCGGTACGGATTGTTCGCCTGGACAGCCACGGGAGTTCGAGCCCAACGCCTCGACCTGGAAGACACGCGGTATAAGCTGCTCAAGCACTTCGCCCTCTTGGACTGCACCCCTGCGGGCGAGCTGATCCTCGTTCACCGCAAGCAGCACCTGATACTCCGCATCCCGCGTCCTGCCTCCCTCGGCGGCCTAGGCCAGGTGGTGGAAGACTCGCTGCGCTCCTACGCCAAAGAGCGCACCACCCTTAAGAGGCAGTGGCGGCCGGTGAATTGGCACTGGATCGACAGCACGGCCCCACTACACCGCCTCTGATCCCTTTGTCCGCCGGCCGGGGATCGCGGGAGAGGCTGAAGGTGACGCTGGTCGTTCCGGATACGGTCGTGGAAGTCAGCGCGGGCATCTCCCGGGATGCCCGAGGCCGACTGCGTCACCCTGTTCGGTTCGTACGGGTGCGAGCGGACTTGGCCCTCGAGGATGTGCCGCCGTTCGAGGCCCGGAGGCCGCAGGAAGAGAGGTGAACGCTGGGGCCCGCGGTGGGTGCCTGCAGCGACGGTCAGCGGGCGACGACGGACAGGCCTGGCCGATCTGAGCGAAGGTCAGGCTGGCCCGTGACGACGTGCAGCGAGAATTGGAGATCGCGTACACCGGCGAGGGTGGCCAGGTCGCGCTGCATGTGCCCCTCCAGTGCCCGCAGGTGGGAACGGACCGTGGCCTCGGAGAGGTCGAGCGCGCGGGCCGCGGGCTCGACATGGGTATCGAAGGTGAGCCAGGCGAGTGCCGTGGACAGCAGGTCGCGTCGGTCTGCCTGGACCGGCCGGAGCAGGGTCTGTGCCCAGGCGTTCACCTGGGGCGCGGCCAACAGCAGCGCCAGGGAGGGCGGTTCTGAACCGGTCGGCCGCGGCGAAACGGACGCCTCTGGCTGCGTGACCAGTTCCATGGCCAGAGCGACGGCGATGCGGTCGCTGATCGAGGCGAAGTCCATGCGCATGAGTTCGGCGGCGCGCGAGGCGCGGCGCATGACGGTGTTGCGGTGCAGGCGCAGCCGGCGGGCAGCCACCGTGTACGGGTAGGCGAGGGCGGCCGGAAGCGTCTCCCTCATGGATTCCCACTGCGTCTCGTCGTGCATCAGCGGGTGCAGCAGCCGACGGGCCCAGTGCTGCGCTTCGGCCTGCGGCAGGAGACTGACGAGGTCGGAGCCGTGCACGGAGAGGGCCACGGAGCTCGGCTGGAGAGCGGCGAACTTCTGCGCGGTGATGGCCTCGTTGAGTGCGTCGGCGAGCAGCGCCATGGAGTAGACGCCGCTGCCCCCCAGCAAGGAGGGGGGTCCCAGGGCACCCACCAGGCGGGTGAGTTCGGCAGAGACGTCCGCGCCGGTGTCGTCGTCGGAGCGGACCGGATGCACGATCAGTGTCCGCCGTTCGTCCCTCGGGTCCGGCACGACGAGGGCCTGCTGGCCGACGGATGTGCTGCAGCGGCGCGCAGCAAGGTCCCGGCGTGCCTGCTGGGTCTCCACAACGAAGACGCGGGCGGTTTCGGGTTCCAGGAGGCCGGGCGCCAGATTGGCCATGACGCGCCGTGCCTTTGCGACCTCGCCGTCCAGCAGCAGCTCGAAGGCTGCGCTGCGCGCGGCGTGGGAAGCGTAGGAGGCCGCCCGGTACTCGCGGTGCGCCTGGTCCACGAGGCCGAGGAGCTTGGCCGCGTGCCGGAGCAACCGCAGATCCGCCTCGTCGAAAGGGGTTTTGCGGGCCACCGCGAGAACGGTGTCCGCCGAGGCCGGGGCCAGCGAGATGAGCTGGGTGTGGGGGCCGGAGAGCGTTTCGGGGAGGATGCCGTCGACGGACTGGCGGATGATGGCCTGGGCCAGCTGCTCGGCGTCCGTGGCCGGTGAGGCGGCGAGGACGCGCTCTGGTTCGCTGACCAGGACCTGACAGGCAAGGACCCGGGCGAGCCAGTCCGCGATGCGCTGCATGGCCTGGGCGTCGGCCAGCTGGGCTGGCAACTCCTGGACGAGCGAGCTGAGTTGGGCGGCACAGCGCTCAGCGAACATGAGGCGGGACTGCTGGATCTCCTCCTGCACGCCTTCCCAGGACTCGGTGGGCGCGGACGTGATCAGGAGGGCAATGCCCAGGCGGGCGGCCCGGTCGGCGATTGCCGCGGGGAACGGCTGGCGCGCCCCGGGAGCGGCGCTGACGGCAAGCGCCGTGCTGCCGTCGCGGCTCATCCGCTGGAGAAGCAGCTCGAGCACCGTCGTGATGCGGCCGCGCAGGCGGAAGGGGGATGTGCCGGTGATCAGGACGAGTGAACCATCGGGCAGTGCCGACGGGACTCCGTCTTCCAGCAGCTGCTCCGGCGTCACCGTCACGACGGCGGTGATCTCTGCGGCCTGGGCATGACGGGAACCGTTTGCTGCGAATGTCAGTTCGAGTCGGGGCTTCTCGGAGGGCAGCGAGCCCAGGGTTGGCATGGTGTGCTCCTCGGTAGTGGGGGACGAGGCCGTGAAGTGCCCGTTGATGCCGGCACGGGGCACGCAGTGATCACGACCTCATGGCTCCACTCCCGTCGAATCGCGCCGCCAGCTCCGGAGGCACACCCGTCCTCCGGCAAGGGGAAGGAGAGGGCGCGGAGTTGCCGCCCCCTCGAAACGGCGTGCTGCCTGAGGTGCCGCGGTGCGCGCGAGGATCTCGGCCTGGCGGCCCCCACGGGCCCGGGCCGCACACGTCTGGCCGGGGACCAGCCGACGACGAGGACGATCCGGCAGTCCTCCTCCGGAGGATGCCCTGACGGGTCGACGGCGGCGGTCCAGAGCTGTTGGATGCCAGCTCCATGCTCAGCTCTTCCCCCTACCGGTGCAGCGCCCAACGGCGGGCGCGAGCCGCAGTCCGGCAATCAGCAACGCCGTATCCACCACCGTCGAGTCCATCATGGTCGGGCCACCGGGGATCCGGGACCCAGTTTTCGCCCCCCCCAAACCGTCGCCCGCGTCGCCGCACCACAGATGGCCTAGCTTGTTGGATGATGATCTTCTCTCGGTGGAAGTTGGTGGTGCTGGTCACGTGGAGGATCAGGTCCAGTGGCAGTGCCTCGTGCCGGAGATGCAGCCCATGCAGTCCGGCACCGATGAGGCGGTCAGGGATGGGGACGATTTTGATGCGTCGGCCGCGTTCCTCCTCGATGTTGGGGAAGGGGCATGCCCATGACGATGCACTGGGCTTCCTTCCGTACGGCACGATGGCTGATCACTGTCTGGTCTAGGGGACGACGCCGCATCCACCGCATCTCGGTACTAACCCCCGGCTGGTAGGGGACAGGGCGGCTTGCTGCGATGAGCAGCATCTCGCCCACTGAGCGTGACGTGAACGACCCTAGGCGTCGCCATCCCAGTGATGTCAAGGATGTTAGGCGGAATATTGTCTAGGATGTTAGACGGATGCCACGGGAAGATGATGGAGTTGCCTAGGAGAGTAGGCGGCGGCCATTCAAGGGTGAGGAGTAGTGATTCGGTAGATGGGTGAGAGCACGCCCGAAGGCCAGAGGTCGATCGCCGAACGCCTGGACTGGCTGATCCGCGAGGTGTACCCGGGCCAGCGCGATATCGAACGTAAGATCGCCCAGCTCAGCCAGGAGTACGAGGCTAAGCACCCTGGTGTGCCCACCATCACCCACCAGACCGTCGCCAACATCCGCTCGGGGAAGTCGACCAATCCCGGCATCAACGCCGTTCGAGCTCTCGCCAACGCCTTCGGCGTCAAGGTGAGTTACTTCCTCGACGACCAACCGGCCGCCTCCCCGACCGACGAGCCGGCAACGATGGCACAGCCAGTGGCCCCCACGCTCGACCAGAGGCTGAATCTCTTGTTCGAGGTGGTGCACCCCAAGGGGCGCGACGCCTTCACCAACAACGAGGTTGCCGAGGTGATCGCCGAACGTGGCGGCAAAGTCACTGCGGAGGAGATCAAGGCCCTGCGCGAAGGCACCTGGGATCCGTCGGACTACGAGGGCTTCGGGGCGCTCGCCGACTTCTTCAGGGTGCCGGTGACCTACTTCACGGACGGCGAGGCTGCCATCAAGATCGCCGCGGGCCTCAACCGTCTCAGCGCCCTGAAGGCCTTCGGTGTGCGCACGATCGTCATGCGCCTCGTGAACGAAATCGACCCTGAGGCGCTCGAGGCGGTCGTCCCGTTGATGGAGCGCCTGGCGAGGACAGAAAGGCGGCAGCGAATGTGAGCAGCTCGTCGTCTGCCGAAGGGGCGGCGGCTTGCCCTGGGCCAGTAACGCCGGCTGATATGAGCTTTGTTGCTTATTCGGAAGGAGTCGCTCCCGACCGGAGCCACTCCTTCCGGAAGCTTCTGGGGGAGTGGGACGAATGGTTTTTGCCCGTTGGCAGTGGTCTGCCACTCACCCGGGGGGAGCGTGGATGAACGACCAGGACCTGCGCCGCTACTGCACCCAGGTGATCCAGCAACTCGACATCCCCGACCCCTTCGACATCAACGTCCTGGTTGACCGGCTGGAGCAACAGCGCGGGCGGGAGATCTCCCTGTTACCGATGGAGCTGCCTACCGGACGCGGCCCCTGCGGCCTCTGGGTGGCCACCGACGAAGTCGACTACGTCCTCTACCAGCAGAACACCACCAAAGCGCACCAGAGACACATCGCCCTGCATGAGCTGGGCCACATGCTCTGCGGGCACAAGTCCACCCCGGCTCACCAGGAGGAGATCTCCCAACTCCTGATGCCCACCCTCGCCCCGTCACTCGTGCGCATGGTGCTGGGGCGAACCGGGTACGACCGGACCGAGGAAAAGGCCGCTGAACTTGTCGCATCGCTGATCCCTCTCCAGACCTCCTCCACAATGCCGCAGCAGCCTTCGATCCAGCCACCGCCCGACATGGCAGTCCTCATCAGTCACCTGGAGCGCTCGCTGGAGCGCGGTACCCCACGAAGGACATAAAGTCGCGTGCTGTTCAACGTCGTCTACGGCATCCTCTCCGTCATCACCTGGACAGCCTTCTTCTTCAAGGTAAAGGACCTCGCCCGGGACTGGGGCAACAAGGAACTGCGACTCCTGTGCCTGGCGATCAGTACCTTCGCCATACCTTTCTTCTTCGCCGCCCCTGCTGTGTACGTACGGGTCGACGCCCTGCTCGGCATCCCCAACGTCGCCACGCTGATCATCTATACCTCTGTGGCAATCTGTCTCACCTCGTTTCTCGCCCTGCTCGTCAGCTGGGCATCCGCCCAGTCGAAGATGCGGCTGCACCACCGGCTGCTCGTCGGATACGCCGTGGCCACCATCATTGCGATGACCACATTCTTCTTCCTGGGCACCGTCAACGATGGTGAACACCCAGTCAATTTCGACGTCTACTACGCCGGGGCCCCCTACATCTCGCAGTTTCTCCTCGTCTACCAGGTTTTGTACGGCATCAGCATGGTCGGGTTGATCCGCCTGTGCTGGCGCTACTCCACGGTCGTCGACCGGCCATGGCTGCGGCGCGGGCTGCGCGTCGTTACGGGCGGTGCCGTCGCCGGCATGGGCTACTGCCTGCCCAAAATCGTCTCCCTCACCTGGGATCTGATCGGCACATCACCGCTCGATTTCGCCAACTCCGTTATCGCTCCCATGTTCGCGAGCTTGTCCGCGGTCCTGTTCGCCGTCGGCTTCACCATGCCCGCCTGGGGAGTCGGGCTCGACAGGACCACGGAGTGGATCTCCCAATACCGTACTTTCCACCGCCGCTATCCGCTGTGGGAGGCCATCACGAACGCGTTCCCGGAACTCGTGCTCTATCCTCCACCGGCCTCTCGAAAGCAGTTGGCCAGGGATCTCCGGCTCCTCCACTATCGGCAGTTCATCGAGATCCGGGACGGAGAGATGCAGTTGCGCCCTCACTACGACCCCGAGGTCACCCGCATCGCTCGCGATCTCGCGGCAGCACGAGGCATCACGGGAGACATGCGCGAGGCGGTGACTGAGGCGGCGCAGATAGCCGCCGTTCTGCACGCCCGGGCTACCGGTCAGGAAGTTCCGCCCAGCCAGAACACCCTGCTCCACGACCCCGCCGAAGGCGACCTCCGCAAAGAAGGGATCTGGTTGACCCAAGTCGCCGACGCCTTCCGCACATCTCCCGTCATTCCAGCCGTGCTGGAGCGCTTGGAAGCGGCTTCGACCGACACATGAGCAGCAACGAACCTCGCGGTGCTGATGTCCCCTCTCTGTTCGACGGTGATCTGCTCGCCAATCCCCACATCGGCTACGCCCGGCTCCGCCGGACCGCGCCCGTCCACCGCACCACTACCCCCGACGGTGAGCCGGTGTGGCTGGTCACCCGCTACACGGACGTCCGTACCGCCCTGGCCGACCCCCGCCTGTCACTGAACAAGGCCAACGCTCGCACCAGCGGCGCATACCAGTCGTCCATGCCACCCGAACTCGACGGGCACCTGCTCAACATGGACCCGCCCGACCATGCACGTCTGCGCCGTCTCATCTCCAAAGCCTTCACAGCCCGCCGCATAGCAAGCCTCCACGACCGTATCGAGGCAATGACGGAGGACCTACTCGACGCCGTGTCCGGGCCACACGTAGACCTCATGGAGGCCCTGGCCAACCCGCTGCCGATGGGCGTCATCTGCGAACTCCTCGGGATCCCCACCGACACCCGGCACGACTTCCGCGCGTGGACCAACACCCTGCTCTCGCCCGCGGCCGGGGCCGCGACGGAGTCGCGTCAGGCGATGCGGAGCATGTATCGATTCCTCGTCAAGGTCATCGCGGACAAGCGCAGCCGGCCAACGGACGACCTACTCTCCGCCATGATCGAGGCACGCGACGAGCACGACAGCCTCACCGAGTCCGAACTCGTCTCCATGGCCTTCCTCATCCTCTTCGCCGGCTACGACAACGCCGTACATCTCATCGGCAACGCAATCCTCGGACTGCTGCTGCACCCGGAACAGATGAGCACGGTGCGCGACGGCAGCACCCCCATCCGTGCCGTCGTCGAGGAGACGCTGCGCTGGAATCCGCCCTTCCCTCTGGGCGTGAGGCGCTTTGCCCTCCAGGACCTCACGCTTGGTGGAGTCGGCATACCTGCTGGCGGCCGCGTGTGGGTCTCCCTCATCTCCGCGAACCGCGACGAGCAGGAGTTCGACGCTCCCGACGACTTCGACCCGGTCCGCACACAGGCACACTTGGCATTCGGGCACGGAATTCACTACTGCCTCGGGGCCCCGCTCGCCCGGCTCGAAGCCGAGATCGCCATTTCCAACCTTATCGACCGCTTCCCCAACATCAGACTGGCACTACCCGCTGATGACCTGGGCTGGTGGCCCTCCTTTCACAAGCGCGGTCTGCAGACCTTGCCCGTCGTCTTGTAACCGTCCGCGCTCGCTCCGATGTCCCCGCGCGATCGGATCACGCCGAGCCGATGGGAGGGACGCGCCAGCGTCCCGCTCCTGCGCCACCGAGTCATCCTGATCGCTCGAGTCGAGTGCTCGGGACGCGAGGATCGTGCCCTTCCCTGAACTCGCGATCTGATTTCCCAACAAGCCCGTTATGTCCGTCGACGGTCCTGACGCGGTCAGCCTGGCGGCCTGAGATCGGTACCAGTGGCCAGTTCTGCAAGCAGAGTTGGCTGTGATTGTCGAGGTAGCACGGGAGTCGCGGCCGTGGATGGTGATCTCCTCGGTGCCGTTGACCGAGCCGAACCACACGCACAACAGCCTCTGCGTCATCTCCGATCGCGGCGAGATTCCGAGCCCAACCGTGGAGCTGTGGTGAGCGGCCGCAATGTCGCCCTCTGGGACTTGGACGCACTCGCCGACGGCTTCCCCTGGCACAACCACGCAAGCCGCATCCGCACCTGGAGAATCCTGACCAGTAAGCTCGGGGCCGGCCGTCGTCCCGTCGCTTCACGGCTTCAGCGCCACGGCCCCGTACATGGCGACGTCTGAGTCCTTGACGTCCTTCTCGGTGCCGGGGGTCGGCCGCCATTTGTGCACGAGCGTCACTCCCGGCTCGACCAGCTGCAGACCACCGAAGAAGGGCCGGACTTCGGCCTGGTGCGGTTTCAGGCGGGCATGCCGCGTTTGGTGTACTCGGCCACCACGGTGCCGATCGGTTTCGGGCTGGTATCGGTGGCGGCCGGAGCCGACGGCGAATTCGAGGACGGGACCGTCGCCGGCGAGGTCGGCGAGGAAGGCAGCGGCCGGTTCGGGGTCGCGCTGGTGGTGCTCGGCGTTGTAGTGGGGTGCCCAGTGGTCCCAGTGGGTGCACTGCATCTCGAGCGGGTCTGTCACCAGGGCCTCCGGTGGCGCGGTATGGGTACGGCGAAGGGGAGCCGTGTCCGGCCCGGCGGTGTGCTGCCGGGCCGGACACGGCCGGGACGTGCTCGCTGGTCAGTCCTTCGGGGACAAAACTTCAGACGTAACAGAACGTAGTCAATGCACCGTGCCGAATCCCGTGCCGCTCCCTGTCCGTGAGAGCGTGCTCCGGTTCGCCACGCTCCATGGAATGGTGCCGAGGACGCGGATAGCGATGCGTGTCACCGATGTCCGGTGTGATCAGGCGGCGTGCGGAACTGCGTTGGGCGCCGTGGCTTCGGGGATCGTCATGGTGATGTGGAGTGCGAACATCAGGTCGCGCAGACCTGACAGTGACGTCAGGTCGCGTGACAGGTGCCTTTCGAGGGCCCGGAGATGAGAACGGACCGTCGCATCCGAGAGTCCCAGCGCAGCCGCAGTGGATTCGATGCGTAGGTCGTGCGCAAGCCAGTGTGCCGCGGTAGTGAGCAGTGGGCGCCGGTCTTCGCGGGCCGGGTGCAGGAGGGTGTCGGCCCAGGTCTCCAGCCCAGGGGTCGCCAGCAGCCCATCGAGCGTCCGCACGTCCGGGTCGGAGCGGCTCGCATCCTCGTCATCTGTCGTGTCGCGCTGGGTCACGAGCTCGAGTGCCAGGCCAACGGCGATGCGGTGAGCGACCTTGTTCAGATCCATCGCCAGCAACGCCGCTGCCTTGGTGACGCGCCGTGTCACCGTGTTGCGATGCAGTAGCAACCGCTGCGCGGCAACCGTGTTCGGGTAGGCCAGCGCCGTCGGCAGCGTGTGGCGAAACTGTTCCCAGTCGGCGGGTGAGGATGTCAACGGGCGCAGTAGATCGCGTGCCCACGCCTGCGCGTCGTGCTGGGGCAGCAGACTGATCAAGGCGTCGTCCTGTGAGGAGAGTACGACCGAGTCGGGCTGAGCCGTGGCAAATCGCTGGGCGGTGAGCGCTTCGTTCAATGCCTGCGCCATCAGTGTCATTGAGTAGACGCCGCTGCCGCCCAGGGACAGCACTCGGCCGCGGCCGCCCGTGGTCATGACGCGCATGAGGTCGCCGGCCACGCTGGTGTCGCCGACGCCACCGGGGAGCAACGGGTTGATGATCAGGACCCGGCTCGGGTCGCGTGGGTCCGCGATGGTCAGTGCGCGGTCCGCCATGGCGGCCTCGCACTGGTGCACCACAGAGTCCCTGAGCTCGGCCGTGGTCTGGATGACGTAGACGCGGGCGGTGTCGGGCGCGAGGAGTCCTGGGGCGAGCATGGCCATCACCCTGCGGGCCTTGTCCAGTTCGCCGGTCAGCAGCAGTTCGGCGGCTGCGGTGCGGGCGGCGTGCGAGGCTCCGTGATTCGCGCGGAACTCGTGCCTGGCCTGGGCCATCAACCCGATGACCTTGGCTGCATGACGTAGCAACCGCTGGTCGGATGCGTCGAACGAGCTGTGCCTGGCGACGGCGAGGACCGCTTCGGCCCCGGCGGCCGGGCCGAGGGAGATGAGCTGGGTGTGGGCGACGGAGGCATCGGCGTGGCCCGCCTCCGCGGACTGGTGGATGATGGCGTGGGCGACGCGTTCTGCCGCGGAAGCCGGGGAGGCTGCCAGGACGCGCTCCCGCTCGCTGACGAGGACCTGGGCGTCCAGGGTTCGTGCCAGCCAGTCTGTGATGCGGCCCATTGCCTGAGCGTCCGCCAGGTGTGCCGGCAACTGCTGTATCAGCATGTTGAGTTGCGAGGCCCGGCGTTCGGCACGTGTCACGAGTTCCTGCTGCATGGTCTCGCTCACGCGGATCCAGTGCTCCTGCGCGGCGGTGGTCACCAGCAAGGGGATGGCGAGTTGGCGGGAGAGGTCGTACAGGTGCCGGGGGTACGGGGGCAGGTCGTCGTGCCGGGCTGAAATCACGAGCGCCGCGCATCCATCCGACCGCATCTGGTGCAGGAGCTCCTGCACCGCGGTGGCGGTCCGGCCCCGGTTCCCGTAAGGGAGCAGGCCTGCGAGGAACACCATGTGCCCGGACCGCGTACGGTCCGCATGGCCCCCCAGCACCTCTGCAGGCGTAAGAGTGGTCAGCCCTGTCACCGTCGTTTCGCGATGAGCCGTCGCGTCCTGCGATCGTACGAAGGCCAGCTCGAGTCCGTGTTCGCCGTCCGCCAGCGAGCCAAGCGTCAGCATGGCGTCTCCTTGCCGCTGCCCGGCCTTGTGCTGCCAGCAACCACGGTGTAGCCGATCGCCTCCGCGGCCCAGCCCGCCGACGGGTCCGTCCGGCACCGGACGCGTCCGGACGTGCAGTTGGCGCGCTTTTGGCCGGCTGGCGCCAGCGGGTGGTGAAGACCGGTGGTCTGCATATGTCTCCCCGTTTGCCGATTCGCTGCGTCGCCGGAGGTCGTCGGCGCGTCTGTGAGCGATTCACGGATCAAAGACCAATGAGCGCCCAGCAGCCACCGGTCGGTGCCGGTCGGCGGCCTCTTCGGGGGGCTGCTGCGGCGGCCGGAGAGCTGGGCCGGGGTCCGGCGTGCAGGGCCGGGAGCGGCGTGCGGGGGATTGCCCGCAGCACATAAGGATGCCGGGTGCATGTCAGATGCCTTCTGTGAGGGCAGGGCACTCCGGGGCTCAGAATCGGGATCCGGCCGGATGGCACAGGACGTCTCGAACCTGTGCGCGAGCCGGTCTATCCTGAGCCCGGCGGCGTGCCGCGAACACGCCGACCGGAGCACCCCAGTGATGGATGGGTCCGTGCCTGGTGTGCCTGACTCAGATGAGTCGCCAGGTGGCCGTTCCCTCTGGGAGCGGCCACCTCTGTGCGTGTTACGTCGTCGGGCGTGCATGCGGACAGGGCTGTGGCTGCTGAGCCGCGTGGCGCGCATAGCCGCCGAAGCTGATCCGGCGGCGTCTTTTCTCAGATCACGCCTGTCCATTCGTCCTCCTGATCCCGATGGCGACGGCGCGTACGTGAACGGAGCCCCCTTCGGCGGCCGGCCGCGATCTCGCGGCTTCCCGTCACCCGCAACTGCGCGCTGGCTGAAGCGGGTTAGACATACTCAAAGGGTTGCGAGCGAAGATTGCAAGGTACAGAGTTTGCACTACCAGCAGGATGTAGAAAGTGCCGGAAGGGGGTTCTGTGGCTCGCGTGAGGTCTGGCAGGACTGTCGCGCACATGGTTCTGGCCACCCGGCTCAAAACGTTGCGTGAGGCGGCAGGGATGTCCCGAGGCGAGGCCGCCACTGCACTGGGGGCCCACACCGCAACTGTCCGCCGCATCGAGCAGGCCGAGACATCCCTGGATGAGGGTCAGGTCCATGCCCTGCTCACGGCGTACGGTGCGGGCACTGCCGAAATCGAAGCATTCCTCGGGCAGCTCGCGGCTGCCAACCTGCCGGGGTGGTGGCATCCGTGGCGGTCTGTCATGGACTCATGGCAGCTGGACCTCATGAGCGTGGAATCCGCGGCCCGGATCATCCGCGTGTGGGAGCCGGCACTTGTTCCTGCCCTGCTGCGTACACCGTCCTATGCTCGCGCCGTCGACAACGTCCGCAGGCCTGACCTGCCCCCTGAGGACAAGGACCGGCGGACTGAGCTGCTCATGGAACGCCAGAAGCGGTTGCGTCACCAGAACACGAGCATCTGGGCCATTATGTCCGCCGCGGCCCTGCGTACGTCCGTAGGCGACGAGGATGTGATGGCCGAGCAGCGGCAGGCACTGAGGGCAGCCGTCGAGCGCCCCGATGTGACCTTGCAGATTCACCCTCTGGACGGTCGTTGCCACCCCATGACCGGCATGCCGACCGTGACCCTGTACCGGGTCGACGTGGAGGAGATCCCCGACACCGTAGTCCGTGAAGGAGATCTGCGCGGATCAGCTGAAGTCTTGAACAGCCTGCACGCAGTGTCCGCGTATCACTTGTTGATGGACCACACCTGCGTCATTGCACTCCATCCCGACGAATCGAAGGAAGCACTGACATGACCGAACCGACCCGCCCGCATCAGCCGATCGACACGTCCGTCGCGCACAGTGCGCGCGTCTGGAACTACTGGCTGGGCGGAAAAGACCATTACCCCGCCGACCAAGCCGCCGGCGACGCCTACAGCAGCAAGTACCCCCACATTGTCCCGTTCGCCAAGGAATCGCGAGACTTTCTCCGGCGCACCACCGCCTTCCTCGCCAAGGCAGGGGTCCGGCAGTTCATCGACCTGGGTGCCGGGCTGCCGACCAGCAACAACACCCATGAAGTCGCACAGCGGGTCTCGCCCGACTGCCGAGTGGTCTACATAGACCACGACCCGATCGTGCTGCTGCACGTCCATGCGCTGCTCACCAGCACCCCCGAGGGCGCCACCGACTATGTGCAGGCGGACATGCGGGACACGGACGCCGTCTTAGCGGGCGCGGCCAAGACGCTGGACATGACCAAGCCGATCGCTCTGGTCATCAACGATGTGCTGGGCCATATCGTGGACTGGGACGAAGCCCGGGGTCTTGTGCGCCGGCTGGTCGAGCACCT
Source organism: Streptomyces montanus (assembly GCF_005786655.1). Taxonomy (NCBI): domain Bacteria; kingdom Bacillati; phylum Actinomycetota; class Actinomycetes; order Kitasatosporales; family Streptomycetaceae; genus Streptomyces; species Streptomyces montanus. The sequence continues at coordinate 118,456 of NZ_VBZC01000010.1, read as the reverse complement.
TCCCTCGGGCAGCTACCTGTCACTGAGCCATTCCACAGCCGCGGACAAGGAACACCAAGCGGTGCAGGACGAGTACAACAGCTCCGGTGCGATTCCTTACATCTTCCGTGAGCCGTCGGTGGCCGTCGAGCTCTTCGAGGGCACCGAACTGGTCGAACCCGGGTTTACGAGCTGGCCGCGCTGGCGCCCCGACGCGAACACCGGTGGTCTGACCGACCGTGCGGGCTGGGGCGGGGTGGCGCGGATCCTATGACGACGGGCAGTGCGGGGCCCGCGCCCTCCCTTCCTGTGCCGGTGACCCGGTACCAGGTGGTGCGACGACTCACCCATGCAGCGGCCCACTCGGACGCCCAGCTGATTGCCGAAGCCGCAGCCCTGGCCGAGGGCTGGGCAGTCCTGGCGGACCTCATGGGCGGCGTCGTCTGCAGCACCCCTGACACCGCCGGACCTGAGGGGGTGCGTGCCGCCGCGCACCCCCAGCTCTACCCGCACCTGACGATCCGCAAGATGGCGGGTGCCGTCCTCGTGGTCGGTCCCGGCACGGCACCGCCCGCATCCCGCATCGACCTGATCGCGCGGACCAGCGTCGATCTGCTCAGAATGCGGGCGCGGGTCCGTCGGGAGGAGGACACCCGTCACGCTGAGCAGAGACTGCACACCGCCGTTTTGCACCTCCTGCTGAGCGGCCAGTCTCACCTGGCGACCGACGTGCTGGGCACCGCCGCCACACACGCCACAGTGTTCCGGCTGGCCGGTCAGTTGGTGCCTGCCGCCTATCAGGCTCATTGGCGAGCAGCGGAGCCCAGCGTGTCTCCCAAAGCCCGCCACATGCTGGTGTGTATGGAGGGAAACGAGTTGGTGGTCGTCGCGCTCCACGGCCTCGACCATGACCGCCACAGGGCACGCCCATTCGTCGCGCGCATCGCAGACCGACATCAACTGGCCGGCGGCGTCTCAGACCCGTTGCCGCTGGACATGGTCGCCACGGCGTGGGCCGAGGCAGGGAACGCACGGCGCGGCGCAACGTCCGGCTGCCTGGCGTCCGCGACCTTCCTGGGTTCGCACGGGCTGCTCCGCGTCGTGCCCGCCGATCGACTCGCCCTTTGGTCCGCTGCAATCCTCAAGACCCTCAACCGCGAGCAGCACCGGACGCTGGAGGCATACCTGCGGTCGGGGTCCGCTCAGGCCGCCGCAGCAGTGCTCGACGTGTCCGAAGGCACGGTTCGTGCACGCCTGAGCTGGGTCGGCACTGTCCTGGCCGCCGAACTGGGCAACCCCACCGTGCAGGCCCAACTCCTGCTGGCTTTGCGAGCCCCGGCTCCGTCCCAACGAGTCAGCACATCCGCACGTCTTGTTCCCGACCCGCCGCTGCCCACCGATCTACTCGACCCCGGCGACGCCCATCACTGGGCCTCCACCCTCCTCAGACCTCTGGACAGGCCGCTGCGTATCGCCCTTCGATGTTGGCTCCAACACCGTGGCCGCACGGCACCAGCTGCCTCCGAGCTAGGCCTGAGCCGGAGTACGCTCACCGACTGGCTGAGTAAGTGCGGCAGGGCACTGTCCCTCGACCTGTCGTCCACGACAGTGCGGGCGGAACTCCACCTGGCCGCCGAGACGATCGCGACCCCCGAGGACACCCCGGCTCGGTTGCCGCGGCGAGGAGGCAGAACATATCGGGGACAACAGCCCTGAAAAGATTGCTGCGCTAGAAGGCTGCTTGGTCAGCGGGACGGTGGCCCTTGCGGAACCCGCGAGTTGGCGGCCGGCGCGCGTTCACCAAGCGTTGCATCGATGTCGTCCTGGACATGGGAAAGGGCGACCATGTCGATGGCCAGGGATTCCCTCAACCCGGCCACAAACCGCTCTATGAAGGCCCGGTCGCCCACCAGCGCGGCCTTTTCCACAGCGTCGTCTCGCAAGGGCGTCCGCCGCGCAAGGCCGATTACAGCAGTCATCGGTTCCTCCGCGCGGCGGTGGGAATCTCGAAGGTGCACCAGGTCTTGGTTCCGTCAGGACTCACGCCGCACAGAGTGGAGAGCTCGCTGACGATGAACATGCCGCGACCGTTCTCGTCGAACGGGTCCGCTTCGCTGACGAGCGCTCGTTCGGGGGAGCCGTCGTCCACTTCGAGCGCGAGCACGTCGGCGGCGAGGAGGAAGCGGAAGGCGACCTTGTCACCCCTCCCGTGTAACAGCGCGTTGGTGACGAGCTCACTGATCGCGACTCCGGCGTCATCGACCAGCCCGGGAATCCCCCAGTGGCGCAGTTTGGCCGTGCCGATCCGGCGGAGGTAGCCGACCCACCGGCCCTCGTGCTCGGGGATGGGGTGGCCCTCGGGCCTGGGGTCACGCAGGATGCTGAGGGTCAGGTCGTCTCGTACGGCCTCGGAGGCAAGCCCCAGATCCTCGACTGTTCCGACGATCATCGTGATGCCTCCCAAGGAGCCGGCCCGCGTCGGCTGGTCGGCGGGCTCACTGCGGCACCACGTTCTCGGCGTGCACCAGGGCGATGAAACCGCTGTGCATGGCGAACCAGTTCAGTTCGGTCTCGTACTCGTCGAAATGTGGGCTGGGCGGCCCGGGTCAGCGCCACGACTCCGTCGGCGAATCCGCTCTTGACGTGCTGCCGTATCTGCAACCAGCCGTAGCGGTCCTCGGGGACGGTCAGGCTCAGGCAGTCGGTGAAGGTCTGATCGCGGCCGACCTGCCACCCCAACCGCTCCGCGAACTCGCGGGCCGCGGCCAGGGATCGGTCCGCGCTCTGTCCGTTCACCGTGCGGGCGTACAGGACAACCCGAGGAACGCGACCGCGGACCCTCAGCGCTTCGAGCCGCCGCTCCATCTGCTCTCTGCGGAGCTTCATGAGCTGGACGTTCCGGTCCGGTGCAACGCGAACGATGTCGGGACGGAACTGGCGGTCGAATTCGTTCTCGCGGTCCATCCAGTCGGTGGAGGCGCTGGATGCGCGGGTGGTGCTCTGGCTCGTCATCAGCGGCCTCGGCTTCGTCGGAGGGGTTCGGGCCAGCGCCCGGCCCGTACGACGGCAGCCGTGACCGTGCATCACAAATGATCATGACTTGATGGACAGTCACGTCCGCCGCGGACTAGCTTGCTCCCATCGAGTATCGACGCGCAATATCGAGCACGAAAATGCAGAATCGACAGAACACTTGTTTTATCGCCAACGCTCCTCGCGACTGACAGAATGCTCCCCATGACTCAGACGAAGCTCCCTCCGCCTGTCATGAGGCGTCGCGTAGGTAGCTTGCTGCGCGATTTTCGCGAGCGGGCCGACCTGGGCCCCGGCGCAGCCGCCAAGCAACTCGGTTGGGACTCGACGCGACAAGGTCGCATCGAGCGGGGCATCTACCGAGTCACCGAAGAAGACATCCGCAAGATGCTGGAGGCGTACGGCATCCACGGGGACGAGGAGGCCGTTCGCGAGATGGCCGCAGCCTCCAACGAGTCGCCGAAGGCCGGCTGGTGGGGCTCATACATCGGCCAAGTCTCCGACGCGCTCCTCGACTTCGTCACCCTTGAGTCGAAGGCGAAGAAGATCCGGGTTCAGCATCCTGCGATCATCCCCGGCCTGCTCCAGGCTCCTGGATACGTCAGGGAAATCTTCAACAACCCACTCCACCCGGACAACCGCGGGCTGTCAGACATGCTGAGCGCCATCCGGATGGCGCGCCAGGAAGTGCTCCACCGCCCCGGGAACCCGGTCCAACTTCACGCACTGATCTCCGAAGCCGCCCTCCTGCACCGATTCCCCAACGCACCGGGGGTGATGAAGGAGCAGCTACGCAAGCTGGCGGACGACGCCGGACAATCCAACATCACCATCCAGATTGTCCCGTCAGATGTCCCCGCCTACGCGGCTGCGAACCAAGCCATGACCATCTTGGACTTCCGCCACCCCTGGCCCACGGCCGTCTCCATCGACAGCTCCCTGGGTGGCAACTTCCTGGACAAACCAGCCGAAGTGAGCGCCCTCGTGGTCGTGTTCGAGAAGATCGCCGAACTCGCACTTCCCGCGGACGAGTCGCGGGATCGCATCAATGCTCACCTTGAGGAGAACTTTTGATGACCCGCTACACCCGCATCGATGAGAAGACTGGCCTGACCTGGCGAAAGTCGTCCTACAGCGGTGGGGAGCAAGGGCAGTGCGTAGAGGTCGCCGAGACGAGCAGCGCCGTCCACGTTCGGGACTCCAAGAACGCTGACGGCCCTGCGCTGACCTTTACCCGAGCCGAGTTCGGCGCCTTCGCTCAGTTCGCGTCAGAGTTCGGCGTCTAACCCATACGCATCGAACGAAGGGATTCGCCTCCCCAGTGACCACCAACAACGGACGCTCTCTCACCGGACCACAGCTTGAGGGGGCTGTCTTGAAGAAGTCTTCGTACAGCGGAGACTCCCAGGGGCAGTGCGTCGAGGTTGCTGCCCTGACGGCCGCGCCGTTCGCCGGCATGCGGGCTTTCCGGGACTCGAAGAACCCGGATGGCTCCGCGCTGGTCTTTCCAGAGTCCTCGGTCGCAGGGTTCCTCGCGGACGTTCGAGACGGCGAGTTCGACGTCTGACCCGCTCAACACACGCGTCGAGGCCCGTCTCCCCCATCCCATATCTGGGGGAGACGGGCCTCGACGTACTTCTGTACCCATAGGCCATGGCAGCGTACCCCGCGAGATCGCTTCGCTCCGTGAAATTCCTGGAGGCCCAGGTCTGGTCCTACGTACACGGCATGGGTCAGACAGCCCTGGGGAACGCAACAGCGGCCTTCGCCAAAGGCGAAGGCCGCCGAGCGCATTCACCAGGGCGGCGCCCCGGGTACCGTTCTGTTGTCGACGCAGAACGGAGCTTCAGTATGCCCGAAGACATGGACACTCACATCGGTGCTCGCGTAAAGGTCGCCCGCAACGCGAAAGGCCTCACCCAACCGGAGCTGGCCGGACTCCTCGGACGCTCGGAATCCTGGCTGGGCAACATCGAGAGCGGCCGAGTCCGCCTCGACCGGTACTCGCTGATCACGGCCATCGCGGACCAGTGCGATGTCGACGTGGTCTGGTTGCTCGGCCAGCCCTACCGGCTGCAGCACAACGGTGGCGGGAACCTGGCCCACTCCTACATCTACGCCCTGCGCACCGGCATGCGCCGATCCGGCCTCATCCTCTCCGGCCACCCAGAACTGGGCCCGCAGGGAACCCCCGTCCCCCTGGAGCAGCTGCAGACGAGGTCCCGCAAAGCCAACACCGCACGGCAGAACGCGGACCTGCCCAAGGTCGCGATGCTCCTGCCCAGCATGGTCGAGGATCTCAACACCGCCCTGCTCGTCAGCGAAGGCCAGGACAAGGAGGAAGCGCTGCGGCTCCTCGTGGACGCTGCCCGCACGTCCAGGATGCTGCTGAATCAATTGGGATACCCGGACTTCGCCTGGTTCAGCGCCGAGGTCGCCGCCAACGCCGCGACCCAGCTCGACGACCCGATGGTGAAGGCCGAAGTCGCCTGGGACCGTTGCGGCGCTCTGCTGCACCAGGCAAGCCTCTCGGAGACCGTCGCCGTGGCTGAGGCGGCGCTGCGCGACCTGGAACCGCTCGCCACGGCTCCCCGGCCGGCGAGCGAGGTCTTGTCGCTGCGGGGCGCGCTCCACCTGCGCTGCGCGATTGCTCATGCCCGCGGGTCCAGGGGAGCGGACGCCTGGAGCCGTGTCGATGCGGCCCTCGAGGACGCTGACCGCCTCGGCTCGGAGTGGTACGACCTGGACGCCCACACCGTTTTCGGAAGGGGAACCGTCGCTGTTCACGCCGCGGAGGTCGGCGTCGAGATCAACGAACCCGACGCAGGTCTGTCCAAGGTGCCCGACGTGTCCGTGGATGAAGTCCCCAGCAAGGAACGGCAGGTCCACTACCAGATCGACAAGGCGCGAGCTCTGCGCCGCATGAACCGGCTGCCGTCCGCGGTGACAACGCTGAAGCAGGCGGCTTCCCAGGCCCCCTATTACACGCACTCCGACCCGATGGCCCGCGCCCTGGTCACAGACCTGGCCCAGGTCGGTGTTCCCTCCCAGCAGGGGGCGCTGTCCTCCCTCGTACGCAGCATGGAACTGGTGCGCTAACGCCAAACTCCCGCTCTGAGGCGGAAGTTGAAAATCGACCCCTCAAATTTTGAGGGGTCGCAGGCGCTCTCGTGGCCCATTGTGATGTGCGTCGCTGACGACCCATCACAGCGAGGGACTGCCATGCAGCGTATCGACACACGAAACCCGGCCGCCTGCGGTGCTGCGTACACCAGCATTCTTGGGTGGCCGATCGCCCCTGGGCACAGGCACAGGCCCAGGGGCGGCTGCACGTGCGGCAACCCCGAGACCTGCCCCGGATCCGGAGCACACCCGCTGCCCGGACCGCTGACCCCCAGCCCTGCGGACGGCCTGGCCGCCGAGCTGGATGCGTCGCCGGGGGCCGCGCTGATCGCCCCCACGGTCCCCTTCGATGCCCTCGTGCTGCCACGGTGGACCGGTCTCTCCGTAGTGATGTGGATCGCCCGCCGCACGACAGTGCCGTGCCTCCTGCAGGGCGAGGACCACGCTGTACTGCTCGTCTTGCCGGCCACCGGCCGGTACGCAGTACCCGAGGGGACAAGCCCGTCGACCGTTCAGGTCCGGTCCGGCCCTGAGCAGTGGATCGCCCTGCCGCCCTCCCACGGTGCCCGATGGGACACCCCACCGTGGCACGAGCAGACTCAAGACCCGCTGCCGCTGATCCCGGGCGGCGATCTGCTCGGAGCCCTGGCGTCGGCCCTGCGCGCCACGGCCGAGCCCAGCGGAGCACAGCTGTGACCCGTCACGGGCACGGCGTCCTGCGGGTAACTCCCCCTGCCGCTCGGGGACTTCCGCAGGGATCACCTGAAACGACTCATCTACGAGGAGACACCACCGTGGTCCGGCTGTTGACGCCGCCGCCCTGCGTCCGCGCCGTCCGGCCGCCCCTGTAGCCGGGTCGCCGGGGCTGAGGTCCGTCGTTCCCCCGTGGCGGATCATCGAGCCCCGGCGGCCCTTCCACGCTCCTGCCGAACCCCATCCCCCCCCCCCCGCGCATCCTCGCTGATCCCCGAGGTTCTTGATGTCTTTAACTGTCATACCTTCGCCACCGGCTGGCCACCGCCGCAGCCGAAGACGACGCCGTTCGCCGGGTGCAGAGGCACTGTGCACGCAGGCGGGCCTCAGGGCGCGACTGCGGTTACTGCCCTTGGCCTCCGGGGCGTCCACGGCCCTCGTCGCGGCAGCGGCGTCGGCGGCCTACGCCACCGGCGTGATGTCCGGCTGGTGGGCCGTGCCGGCCGCTGGAGCGGCGTGCGCGGCCGTCGCTGCCGTGGTGGACCGCTGGGCGAAGCAGACGGCGCACGCCCTGGAGCAGCAGCGCGCCGAGGTCGAGGAGCGGACTCAGCAATGGCTCACGTACTACACGGCGATGGCCGCGGAGAGCGGCAAGAACCTCAGCCTTGCCCTTGAGCAGCTGGCCCGAGGGGAAACCCCGGTCATGCCCGCGGTGCCGTCGAACAACGAGACGGTCAAGCACGATCCGTGGCGGGAGCTGGAAGCCACGCTGCGCCGCTCCTACGCCATCGCCTGGCACTCCGTGGTCGGCCGTCGGCAGGCGAATTCCGACCTGTCGGAGATCTTCCTCAACCTCGCAGGCGGCCTTTTCGGGCTGGTCGTCCGGGCGTTGGGGATCGTGACGCAGCGCGAGGCCACGGTCGAGGACCCCGAGACCATGTACGACCTGCTGGACGTCGACAGCCTGCTGCGCCGCATCCGGCGGCATGCAGCCCGGTTCGCTGTGCTGGGCGGTCAGCTGGCCCGTGTGGTTGATGAGCCGATCCGGCTGCTCGACCTGGTACGCGGCGCGGTCGCCGAGGTCGAGCGGTACGACCAGGCGAAGATCCCGACACCCAAGTTCGATGTGCAGATCGCAGCGGGAGGCGTCGGGCCTGACCTGATACATCTGCTCGCCGAGCTGATCGAGAACGCGACGAAGTACTCACCGCCCCAGAACAAGGTGACCGTCGCGGCCAGTGAGGTTCAGGCGGGTCTGCTCGTCGAGATCGAGGACCGCGGGCTGGGCCTGGACAGCACACAACTGCGCTACTTCAACCGGCTTCTGACCTCTCCTCGGGAGGGCGATATGGCGGAGCGGCTGGCCGAGCATCAGACCGGCCTGCTGGTGGTCTCCCGGCTCGCCGCCCGCTACAAGGTGACGGTCCACCTCAAGCGGAACATGTTCGAGGGCACCACCGCATACGTCGTGATCCCCAAGGCCCTGCTGCAAAGGCCCGGCCCACGGCAGCCGTCCCGCGCGGCGAACGCACCTGTGGCCCCCCGGCCGGGCTCGCCGGGCCCGCGTCCGTCCGGCGACCCGCCCTCTAATCCGGTGGCGGCCTCCGGTACGGGGTCCCTCCCTCGCCGCAGCCCGCAGCGCAGGCCACCGGCCGGGGGTGGGCAACCGCAGCGCGGCGTGACCAGGCCAGATCTGCCCCGGCGGCCACGGCAAGCCGTCGACCAGCAGCCGCCGCCCGCACCTGCAGAGCGCACGGGACCCGAGCCGGCCCCCGATGTCGCAGCCGATTTCATGGCGAACTTCACCACCGGTTTCGAGCGGGAAGAAGCCCCCGCCTCACAACCGCCTGCAGAACCCCCGCCGTCCGGCACTGACCACTGACCCCCACCGGTGCCCGGCCCCCGCGCCGTGGCACGACCCGTACGAAGAGACGGAGCTTGTGATGACGCAGAACACGACCACACCCCAGCAGGGTGGGGTCCAGAGCCTGGAATGGCTGCTGAGCGACCTGCTCGGCGTGCCGGGAGTGACCGGAGCACTGCTCGCCGCCCAGGACGGTCTGAAGCTGGCCTACACCCGCCAGGAAAGCCAGTTCGCGGACCAGGGTTTCGACGTGGACACCGCTGACCGCGTCGCGTCGGTGATCAGCGGCATGTACGCCCTCACCAACGGCATGGCCGTTATGAGGGGAGGCACGGCGCGGGATCTCCAGCTGGGCGTGCTCAAGCACAAGGACTGGACGCTGTACGTAGTGAGCGCCGGCAGGGGCGTGCCCGAGGGAACACCGCTGGGCCCGGGGCGCCGTCCATGCGACATCGAATGCACCCTGGGTGTCCTGACCAGCCCGGGAGCGGACGAAGGAGCCATCGGGTTCGAGATGCGGAAGCTGGTCAAGAGCATGGACCGCCACCTGCGGACGCCGGCTCGCCGACCCGAACCCGGCCTCACTGACGGCCAGTGACATGGCAGCCTTCGCCGGTCGGTCATGGACGCGGCAGGCCTCCGAGGGCCCGGCTCACTTCATCCTGACCGGCGGCCAGACCCGGCCGAGCCGGGACCTGAGGGTCGAGACCCTGCTGACGGCTCACGACCCGGCGCCGCCGACGGGATCGCAGATCCCCGAGGCGGAACAGGCCATCGCCCTGTGCCGGGGACAGCCGTCGTCGGTGGCCGAGATCGCCGCGCTGGTGGACCTTCCCGTCCAGATCACCAAGGTTCTGCTGTCCCGCCTCATGGATGCCGGCGCGCTGGCCGTCGCCGACAAACCCGCCACCCATACCCCCGATGATTTCGTCACTCTCCTGGAGGCTGTCCGTGACGGGCTTCAACGGTCCCTCTGATACGGCCGCCGGTCTCGTCGCGATGAAGATCGTCGTAGCGGGGGGCTTCGGCGTCGGCAAGACCACCTTCGTCGGCTCTGTCTCGGAGATCACCCCCCTGCGCACAGATGCTCTGATGACCTCCGCGTCCGAAGGCATCGACGACCTCAGCCTGCTGCCCGAGAAGTCCCATACCACGGCCGCTATGGACTTCGGCAGGCGGACCTTCCCTCAAGCCGTGCTGATGATCTTCGGGACTCCCGGGCAGGACCGCTTCTGGTTCATGTGGGACGAGCTGGCCGAAGGGGCCATCGCCGCGGTGGTCCTCGCCGACACCCGCCGCCTGGACGACTGCTTCCCCGCCATCGACTACTTCGAGGGGCGCGGCACACCGTTCCTGGTCGCCGTCAACCAGTTCCCCGACGCCTACGACTACAGCCCCGACGAGGTCCACGTGGCCCTGGGCCTCTCCGACCGCGTGCCGGTCATGATCTGCGACGCCCGTACGGGCAGTTCGGCGACCGCTGTCCTCGTCCGGGCCATGGACCTCGCCATCGAGCACGCACTCACTCTCCGCTCGACAGTCCAAGGAGCCTCGACATGATTCACAGCGCCGGCAACGAACCCCTGCTGGACCAGCCCACGCCAGGTGACTGGGAATCCCTCCTGCCCGACGTCATCGACCTCGCCAACCCGCCCGTGGGAGCGTTCGACGCCTTCGCGGCCTTACTCGCCGGCGAGTCGGGCCTGCCCTACGCGATGGTCAACTGGTTCGGCGTCATGCCGGATCAGCAGCTTTTCGTCGGCCTGTACAACCCCGTCGGAACGGACCTGCCGCAGGCGGACCGCACCATGCCGGAGCTCACCCACGGCTGGTGCCCCGACGTCGTCGAGAACCGCAGGACGCTGATCCTCAACGACACCTTGGCCTACGCGCAATTCGCGACCAACCCGGTCATCGACGAGTTCGGCATCCGCACCTACCAGGGCTCACCACTCATTGACCCGCGCACCGACCAGGTGTGGGGGACCATCTGCGGCATTGGGCCCAATCCCCGCCCTCGCAGCGTGGGACGGCCCTCGCGCGCCTTCATGGAGCACCACCGCGACCTGCTCGTGAAGGCCGTCCAAGAACGTACCCGGATCCCCTAACCGCCCGCTCTTCGGCGGCATTTCACCGACATCGCGCGGCACGAGAAGCACGCCGCTGGAAGACAGATTGTCTTCCCGGTTCGACGACATCCCGGACCGCCCTGCCCCGCCGATGCAACCCAGCACCGGAGCGGACGCACCCCCGCCCCCTGCCCAGAAAGAGGGGATCCGACCATGCCCGCCCTCCTCTCCAGCCCGTTCCTGACCGAGGACCATCTCCGTGTCCAGCAGCAGGTCACAACCTTCACGGACACCCGGATCGCTCCTCTCGCTGCGGAGATTGAGGCGCGCGGCCCGCACACCGACCACGAGATGCGCCGGGTCCTGACCGAGACGGGTTGGCTCGGCGTGCTGATCGACACCGAGTGGGGCGGCCTCGGCCTAGGCCACGTCGCCAAGACGCTGATCCTGCAGGCGATATCCCGCGTCAGCCCCGCGGCCGGAGCGATACTGCAAGCGTCCATCCTGGGCGCCGCCCCCATCGCCGAGTACGGCAGCGTGGAGATGCGGCGCACGTGGCTGCCGGAGATCGCCGCAGGCCGCTGCTGGCCGACGATCGCCGTGACCGACCCCGAACAGGGCAGCCACGTCCTCGGGATGAAGGCCACAGCCCGCCGGCGCGGCAAGCACTACGTCCTCACCGGCGAGAAGATCCTCATCGGGAACGCGGGCATCGCAGACGTCCACTGCGTCATCGCCCGCACCGGCAGGCCCGGCAAGCGCCGCAGCCTGACCGCCTTCCTCGTCGAGAAGGACACCCCGGGACTCGACATCATCCCGGCCCCCGTCAACGGGCTGCACGGCTTCAGCGTCGATACGCTGCGGCTGGTCAAGGTCCGCGTTCCCAAGTCCCACGTCATCGGCAGGGTCGGTGACGGGCTCGCCGTCGCCCAGAAGGCATCCGTCGTCTACGGCCGCCTCAACCTGGCCGCCGTCGCCCTCGGCGTCCATCAGCGGATGCTGGAGGAGACCGCCCGGCGGGTCTCCACCCGCAAGCGCTACAACGGCCACCTGTCCGACCTGGACACCGTCGGCCACCGCATCGCCGAGATGAAGACCGGCCTGATGAGCGCCGAGTTGGCCGCCTACTTCGCTGCCTATCTCCTCGACCAGGGCACAGCGTGCGACCCGTGGCTGCACTACGCCAAGCTCACCGCCCACCGGGCAGGAGCGGCCTCTTCTGAGCAGGCCAAGCAGCTGCACGGCGGGCACGCCGCCCACACCGGCAGCCTCATCGAACAGCTCCGCCGCGACATCGACCTCATCCACGCCCCCGCCGGACCCGACGACCTGCAGCTCAAGCGGCTCGCTGAATCCGTCCTCGGTCCGCACCGCTCGCAGTGGTCCGCACAGCACGCGGCCCGCCCGCAAACCACCTGACTCCCTACGTCCCTCATCCACTCTCAGCCGAAAGCCCGTCATGATCAACTTGTACGTCCAGAATGAGTCGGCCCGCAGTGAGGAACTGGCCGAACAAATCGAACGGCTCCTCACGCAGGCGATGCCAGCGGTGGAGAAGGTCACCGGCCTGCCCGCGCCGGACACCGTCACCGTCGAACTCGTGGACGTCGATGGCCTCGCCATAGCGTGGAGCGCCTTCATACGCCGCCAGATCGAACGCGACACCGCCGAACTCGACCTCACCGAATGGCAACGGAAGAGGGCCGCCGCCCTGCCACAGGCTGAGCGGTGGAGGGCGCTGAAAGTCGGGATGAGCACGGAATACACCCTCATCGCCAACAGCACCGGACGGCCGTCGACACTCCTCATCCCCGAGGCTCTGGGGCAGCAGGGCCTGACCGACCCCGACCGGCTGTGTGAACTGCTGGTCCGGGCACTCGCCGAGCAGACGCAGGTCACGGCCTGTGGTGGGACCCTCGTCCCGGCCCCGGTCTGGCCGCAGACCCTGGCCACCCGGGATGTCAACACGCTCCTCAGCCACGGCCACGCACAGTGGACGAGCGAGAAGGCGACCCCGCTGATACTCGGTCACCCTGTCGTCCGCGAGGACCGTCGCAAGCAACGTCACGTCAAGAAGGTGTTCTCCCTCCTCGGCTTCGGAGTGGCCAGGCAGCAGGCCCGTGCCACCGCTCTCGTCGACGAGGCCATCGCCGCCGTCGGCACGGACCGCTTCAACCACGTGTGGACGGCAGCTGGCCTGCTCCCCAGCGTCGCCGAACTCCGCCAGCCCGCCCGCTGGATCAAGCGCCTGCCTGCCTGACCCGACCTCCAGTACTGAACGGCATTTTCGTGACTCCCCTGTTCCGCACCCTCGTACGGCCACCTGTGTCCGCCAGCCCTGAGCCAGCCTGGGAGATCCCCACCCTGCCCGGCGGGGAGCCGGGTCGTGAGGCGTACGCACTGCTGGGCTCGGCCTGGCGCAGCTCTGCAGAGCGGCTCGTCGACACCGGGCGCGGCTTCGACTGCGTACGGGCACCCCAGTTGTACGCCTCTGCGGCCTTGGACCAGCTGCGCGAGCTCGGCGCCCGCCGCGGTGCCGTGGCCGCCGAAGGCGACTGCTGGACCTTCTTCGTCCCGCCGGGCTCCAACGACCGCTCCTGGCCGTCGTACGCCGCCTACGTCAACGGTCCCTCCGTGTGGGTGCCGCCTCGAAGCGCACGCCGTGATGATCTCCACTTGCGGTGGATCACCCGCGAGCCGGCCGGACACCTGTTGACCGATCCGCAGTGGCTGTCGGCCCTGCTGACCGATCCGCAGTCGGTGTCGGCGCTGGTCGCCGAGGAGTGGTGATCTTGGACGCCGTTAGGGAGCTCCTCGACGACGAGATTCACTTCCTCAGCCCGAAGCGAGCTGGTCAGGCCCACCGCGTATACCGGGGCCTGCGAGAAGCGATCACCGCAGGCATCATTCCGCCGGGAACGCTCCTCGACTCCTCCAGGGACCTGGAGAGCGGCTACAAGGCGGACCGTCACGTCGTGGCCGCCGCCCTGCGCGGTCTCGCTCGGGAGGGCCTGGTCCACGTGCATCACCTGGGCGCACGCGTCGTCGACGTTCCCATGCAGGCGGCCCTGAAGCAGACACCCGAATTCGTTGAACGCGCGATGCGCCAGCGCCTCGCGGACGGCGTCTACGAGCCCGGGACATTCCTCCCCCGCACCTCAACGATCGCGCGCGAGTTCGGCCTTGCCACACCCGCGTTCCGCAGCGCTATCCAGCCGCTGGTCCACGTGGGATACCTCATCGGCTCAGTAAGTCCGAGGGGCACGCTGGTCACACACGACGTCGCCGAAGTCCAGCCCGAGGAACTGCTCACACCGGCGGCCAGCAGGAGCCCGATCCCACACACCCGGCAGTACGCCGCGTTCGGGGAGAGCAAGACCCTCAGCGACTGGACCGGGGACGACCGCTGCGCAGTCGCCTACGGCGTGCTGCGCAGAAGGCTCGTCGAGAGTGGATGGGATTTCCAGAGAGCTCTCACCAGGCCACTGCTCCTGTGACGCACAGACCGGACGACTCCTCACCAATCTCCGCAGCGTCCCTTTGGTACTCAAGCCCGCGAGCGTCTGCCCGCCCATGCCTCACGTCAACAGGCAGGACGCCGATGATCCGACCCTCTGGAGGACTCCCCTTGCCTAGCGAGATCGACACCTCAATCCCCAGTTCGGCACGCATCTGGAACTACTGGATGGGAGGTAAGGACAACTATGAGGTCGACCGCGTGGCGGGTGACGCCTACCGCAAGATCGCCCCGCAGGTCGTGCCGATGGCCCGCGAGTCGCGCAAGTACCTGATCCGCGGCGTCACCCTTCTGGCTGGGGAACTCGGAATCCGCCAGTTCCTCGACATCGGAACAGGCATGCCGGCATACGACAACACCCACGAGGTGGCTCAGCGGATCGCCCCAGAGGCCAGGGTCGTCTACGTCGACAACGACCCGATCGTCCTGGCCCATGCCAGGGCCCTGCTCTACAACACGTCTCCGCAGGGCAGCACCGACCACCTCAACGCCGACCTCCGCGACCCGGAGAAGATGCTCGACGCTGCCCGCCGGATCCTGGACTTCACCCAACCCGTCGCCTTGATGCTCATGGGCATCCTCGGCCATGTCCCCGACTATGAGGAGGCAAAGGCGATCGTCCGCCACCTCCAGGCCGCTCTGCCCGCCGGCAGCTACTTCATGCACTACGACCGCATCAACACCGACGCCGAACTCACGAAAGCGCAGCAGGGCTACAACGAGACCGGCGCGGTCCCGTACGCCCTGCGCAGCATCAAGCAGCTCGCCGCCTACTACGAAGGACTCGAGGTCCTGGAACCCGGCATCGTCTCCTGCCCCCTGTGGCGTCCTGAGTCCCGCGTCTCCCCAGAGCCGACGGACATCTATGGAGGTATCGCCCGTAAGCCATGATGTGCGCCGCTCCCGCTGATCGCCGGCGGATCAAATTGTCGGTGACTGTCCAGGGCGGGTTCGACGCCACACAGGCTCACGCATGAGCTTTCCGCCTACTTAACGCTATAGGCGCGGACGGTTCCTACTGCCAGCAAGGCAGCACGGTCTGAGGTCGATTCCGCTGAATCTCACCACGTATGGAGGTCCCTTCCGGCGCAGCGATCCAAATCATTCCGGGAACACGCACCCACCCTGAAAGCCGAATTTCGACGCACTAACAGGAGCTCCGTTGCAGTCCACATTTTCTGACAGCTCACAGTGTCATGCACGTCCCTTCGCACTGGGCCTGACCGAGGCCGTGCCCGCTCCCGCGGCTCCATCCGTGACATCTGTGAGGAAACGGGGAGGTCGTACGGCGCGATCCATCGCCTGCTCAAGGGTCCGGGGTCACCTTCCGCCCGCGCGGCTTCCAGCACACTGCCGCCCCGGGAGATCGCAGTGACGACGAATGAGATCGGCGGGGACGCACATCTGACCGGCCTCATCGTCCAGGCCCGCGACGTCAACGGCGGGACCCACCACCATCCGCCGGCGCAGAAGCTGCCTCCGCCCCGGCAACTACCTCTGGTGCCAGCTCACTTCACCGACCGTGAGGAGGAGGCGGACGCGCTGGACGCGGCACGCCTCGACGGTGCCGCACTGGCCGTGATCAGCGGACTCGCCGGGGTCGGAAAGACGGCACTTGCTGCACGGTGGCTCACCGGCCGCACGGCCGAGAACGAGGCACAACTGCATGCCGAGTTGGGCGGCCATGCCGGCCCGGCAGCGCCGGAGGCCGTGCTGCAGCAGTGGCTACGCGCCTTCGGTATCCACCAGCCGCCGGCCGGGCAGAGGGAGTTGACCGGACTGTGGCGCTCGGTCACCGCCGACCGCCCGGTCGCGGTCCTGCTCGACAACGCGGGCCACGCCGACCAGGTCCGGCCCCTGCTGCCCGCCGGCACCGCAAGCATGACCGTCGTCACCAGCCGACGGTCCTTGTGGGAACTGGCGGTCGACGGCGCCGCGCTCCTGTCTCTCGGACCGCTCACCCCGCGCGCGGCAGTCGCACTGCTGGCCCGGTTCACCGGCACGCGGTGGATGGCAGCGGAACCCGAGCCCGCTGCCCGCCTCGTCCACGGGTGTGCACACCTGCCCCTCCCGCTGGTCCTGGCCGGCGCCCGCCTGAAGTCCCGGCCCGCGCGCAGCCTCGCGGCGGCCGCCGACGCCCTTGTTCACCCCCTTCGTGAGGATCCCGCCCGGATGGCTATCACCACTGGACTGACCGAGACCTACACCGGCTTGGAGGCGACCGCGCAGTATGTCTACCGGTCCTTGAGCCTGCTGCCGGTCGACGCCGTCGACCCGGACATGGTGGCCGCGGTCTGCCGACTGGAGTGGGCCGAGGCCGACTGGCTGCTGGAAGTCCTCGCCGACGAGCAACTGCTGGAGCCGTGCGCGTCTGCTCCCGGCTCGGCCGCGCGCTACCGCATGGGCACAGCCGTCCGCGAGCACGCCCGCGCCCTCGCCGAACAGCACGACGCGTCGGAGGAGCGAGACGGCGTGGTCGGTCGGCTGTGCGTGTGGATGCTGGCAATCGCCACTCACGCACAGGAGCGGCTCACCCCCGCTCAGGCCACCCTGCGCAGCACACTGCCCTCCTCCCCCGACGCCCCGGCCGTCTTCACTGATGATGCGGAGGCGATGGCCTGGCTGGAGGCGCACGAGACCAGCCTCCTGGCCGTGCTGCAGGCGGCGGTCGCCGCCGGAGCGGACGAGACTGCCTGGCAGCTCGTCGACGCCTTCTGGCCGTTATTCCTGCGCCGACACCCCTACACGCTGTGGGCGAAGGCGCACGAGATCGGGCTCGCCGCCGCCCGCCGCGCCGGCAACCCCGCCGCCGTCCGGCAGATGCTGCTCTCCGGCGCGATCGGACTGAGCTCGGCAGGCCGCCTGACGGACGCCACCGACTGGTACACCCAGGCCCTGGACGCCGCGCGTGCAGACGGCGACCCCCGGGACGAGGGCCAGGCCCTGCTCGGCCTGGGATCGTGCCACCACAATGTCGGCCGCCCGGAGCAGGCCCTTCCGCTCCTGGCCCGGGCCATCACCCTGTGGGAGGAGCGCAACTACCCCCGCGGGGTCGCCCTGGCGACGATCGTGCTGGGCGAGATCGCCCTCGCCGACGAGCCCGGCCGCGCGCTGGACCTGTTCGTCCGGGCGCGCACCATGCTGCTGGAGGCCGACGACCCGTACGACGCCACCCGGGCGCTCGTCCTCCAGGGCCACGCCCGCGTCCTCGTCGGCGACAGCGACGCCGGCGTCCGCGATCTGGAAGAGGCCCTGGCGGTGCTCACCGATGCCGGGAGCACTCGGTGGCGGGCCCGCGGCCTGGAGCTGCTCGGCCAAGCGCACCTCGACCGCGGCGAGCGCGATGCCGCACGCGCGTGCTTCCAGCAGGCCGCGGACCTGTACGTGTCGATCCGACCGGCGGACGCCGAGCGGGTTCGCGCCCTGGCAGGTGGGCTGTGACCGCGGCACGCCCCGCGGGGGGCGACGGCGCCCCACCGCCGTTCTTGCAGCCCTCGCCGGGTTCGGGCACCGACAACAGGCTGTCGGACAGCACGCTCTACGGGCCCAGCGTCCAGGCCGGCCGGATCCACGGTGGTGTCCATTTCCACGAGGCAGCGCCGTTCGCCCCGCCGGTCCCCCGGCAACTGCTGCCGGTGCCCGCCACCTTCACCGACCGGGAATCCGACCTCGCCACCCTGATCACCCAGATCGGGGAGCTGTCCGACTACGGCGTGCGCACGGTGGTGATCAGCGGGCCCGGCGGCGTCGGCAAGACCACGCTGGCGAACCGACTGCTCCACCAGGTGTCCACCGCGTACGGCGGTGGACAGCTCTACGCAGATCTGCGCGGCTACGCCCCCGCGGGCCCGGCCCGTACCAGCGAGGTCCTCGCCCGGTTCCTGCGTTCTCTGCGTCCCGGTGCGCAGCCCGCATCCGTGGAGGAGCTGGCCGCCTGGTGGCGGTCGGTGACCGCCTCACAGCCGGACCGGCCCGCGATCGTCCTCCTCGACAACGCCCGCAGCGCCGCCCAGGTCCGGGACCTCCTCCCCGGCGGGAGGGGCCACTTGGTCGTCGTGACCAGCCGAGACCGTCTGGCCGAACTGGTCCCCGACGGCGCCGTACTGCACCGGCTGGCCCCGTTCGACGACGTGGCCGCCCGGCAGTACCTCACCCGCTGTCTCGGCGAGGACCGCGTAGCCCGTGAAGCCGGTGCCACCACACAGATCACCCGCCGCGCCGCCGGCTCACCCATGGCACTTGCTCTGACCGTGACGCACCTTGCCGCAGCCCCGGACCGGCCCTTCGCCGAGCTGGTCGCCGGCGCCCCGAGCAGTGCCCCAGCAGATCCGTCGCATCCAGATCGCCCGTCAGGAGGCGGCCGTGAACCAAGCCCTCGACCAGTCGTACTGGTCACTTCCGCGCAGCACCCCCGCCCCGGTCGTCTACCGGCGTATGGCGAGCGTGTTCACCGTGGACTTCGACGTGCCGCTCACGGCCGCCGTCTGCAGTCTGCCGTGCGCGGAAGCGGAAACCGTCCTGGAACAGCTGCACGAGCGGAACCTCATCGAACTCCACCAGGAGTCCGCTTTCCGCGGCCGCGTCTACCGCTTCCACGACACCGCTCGCGCCCACGCCCGGGACCGGGCCACCGTGGAGGCCACCTTCGGGGAAGCAGAGGAGATCCTGCAGCGGGCCCTGGACTTCTACCTGACGACCGCGAGCGCGGCCGAGAAGATCCTCACGCCCACGCACCGCCCCCTGCGCCGGGACTACGTCTACCCGCCCGCTGAACTGATGGTGTTCGCGGGCGAAGACGCCGGTCTGGCCTGGCTCTATGCCCAGCGGGACAACCTGCTGCACGCGGTGCGTGCTGCGGTCGCCGCCGGCCTGGACCGATCCACCTGGCAGCTGACCCACGCCATCTGGCCGCTGCTCCGCTCGTCCCACGACTACGAGCTGTGCTCCGAGAGCCACGAACTCGGTCTTCAGGCCGCGCGCCGCTGCGGGGACCGTGAGGCCGAAGTCGAGATGCTCAGCACGTGGGGTGTGGGGCTGCGCGGCGCGGGCAAGTTCGAGGCCGCCGCCGAGACCTTCGCGGCCGTCCTGCGGCTCGCCCGCGAGGAACAGGACCGTCGTGCCGAGGCCCAGGCCCTGCACGAACTCGGATCCGTGAACCTGCACGGCGGTCATCCGGCCGAGGCGGAAGGCTTCCTGCTCCAGGCCCGTCAGCAGCGCATCGAGTTGGGCCGCACGAGCGAGTCCGAGACCGACCGGCTCACGTACACGCGGGCCGTGGCGATCACCATCGTCTGCCTCGGCCACGCCCAGCTCGAACTCCACCGTCCTGCCGAGGCGATCGAGACCCTGAGCGCCGCCCGTACGACACTGCTCGAAATCCAGGACTCTTTCGATGCCGCCCGGGCGCTCGCGTGGCTCGCCCGAGCGCACGCCGCCGGGGGCGACCCGGGCAAGGGCGAGGAGGAGGGTCGGCGGGCCATCGCAGAGTGCGACGCTGCCGGATCAGCGCGCTGGCGTGCCCACAGCCGGGAGCTGCTCGGCCACACCCTTCGCGAGATCGGCGACGCCGATCCGGCACGAGGTCTCTACCAAGAAGCCATCGTCATCTACGCGGCCGTGAGCCGTCGGGATGAGGACCGCGTCCGCCAGTGCCTTCAGGAACTCTCGTGATCATCTGCCGACCGCGGGCCACGCGTCCCCGCGCAGTACGTCGCGCGCGCAGGACCCATGCCTTCGCCGGCCCCACCCTGGCCAAGCGCGAGGACCAGCTCGTCGTCGTCCTGATGAACCTGAAGAACGACGGCGGTCCCGAGCCGAAGCGGGGCGTCCTGCATGGACTCGCCGTGTCACGTCGTCCGCGGACACACGTGGGAGGCCACGCCGCACTGCATGCCTTGCTGATCACCGACTACTGGAGATGGACATGATTCGCCTGCCCGGTACCAACATCGTCATCACGCCCCTGACTCCAATGGAGACGCAGGTCCTTGAGCAGATGTCCCTCGGGTGTGATCCCGATGCCGGCGCGGCCGCCCTGTCCATGAAGCGAACAACGTTCAATCGCCACTCCACTCAGATCGGATTGAAGCTCCAGGTCAAGGGGGCCGCGGTGAAGGTCCACATGGGGTATGTCGCCGGCCAACTCACCCCGCCCGATCCGGCGGTGGCTCCAGAGGAATTCGACGACGCCGAGCAGAGATTGTGGCGGGCGCTCGCGCTTCACGACGCATCCGCTGAGATCGCCCGGGCAGCAGGCGTTAACCAGTTCGACCTCTCCGATGCCGTCGAACGGCTGCTGGAGAAGGCGGGAGCGCAGAGCGAGGCTCACCTGATCCGCCTCGGTCATGCCTTCGGTCTTCTCACCACCGCCCTCATTCCCCAGCCGAGCGCCCCAGATTCATGACGTCCGGTCTCCCCTCCGCCCTTTCACCGCGGCCGGGCCGACTGGCCACGCACCGGTTGCCGGGCAGGTACTCTCGGCTCGTCCGCCGTCCTGTTCCTATGCGCTGGGTCTCTCCGCCAGAGTGCGGGTGGCGGCCTCGTAAAGGACTCGCAGGCCCGTGCCGGTTCTCGGCGAGTCCGTTCGCATCGTGCGCCGGGCGAGGGAGTCGGCCACCGTGAAGGCAGCAGCGGCCGGAATCCCCCGGTAGGCGGCGACCGCGAGTACGCCCGCTGCTTCCATGTCGGCGGTCAGAACTCCCTCGGAGACGTACTGGTACACCTCGGCTTCGGTCTCCCGGTACAGGGCGTCGGTGGTCCAGGCGCGGCCCGTGTGCGGCTTCTCGCCGAGCAGGGTGAGGTGCCTGGTCAGCGTCTGGGTCAACGCACTGTCGGGGGCGATGTAGCGGCCGGGGCGCAGGTAGTGGTGTGAGAGCCCTTCGCCGCGTAAGGCCTCACGGCAGACGACGAGGTCGCCGGCCGCCAGGGTGTCGGTGAGGGTGGCGGCGGTTCCGATGGTGATGATGGCGCGGGCGCCGAGGGCGATGAGTTGTTCGACGATGAGTGCGGCCGCCGGGGCTCCGCGGCCGAAGCCGGAGCAGATGACGGCTCCGTCGGTGGTCCGGTGAAGGTCGGCTGCCACCCAGGGGCCGAGCGGCCATACGCCGTCACGGCGTACGGTTTCGCGGGCCAGGGACGACTGGAAGACGAGAACGGCACCGGCTGTGTGGGTGAGGTCGGCGTCGGGGTGGCGGCGGCGGATGTGCGCGGCGTGCTCGGCGGGGTCGGTCAGCGACGCCACGGTGTGCTTGCCGGAGAAGCGTGGGACGCCGTGCGGGGCCGGACCGGTCACGCGGTGGCCATCCGCTTCTCGAGTGCGGCCAACAGCCCTTGTTCTTCCGCCGGGTCGACCTCGTTGACGGGGTGCCAGGGCAGGATGGCATCGTCGAAGTGCCGCAGGTGCCGCTCGAAGTCGAGGCCGTGGGCGGCCAGGGACTGCAGCAGGTCTCCAGATCAGGTCGGCGTCGGCGAACTCGGGGGCGATGGTGATGATGCCGCGGGCCTGGGTCAGGCTCAGTTCGGTGAACAGGTGCCCGAAGTCGCCGAGTTCGTTGACGTCGCGCAGGAAGTCGGGGGTCATCTCGTCGGCCCGGACGGAGCCCATGATGGTGCTCACCTTGATGCCTCGGATGGCGGCGCGGTCGCGGTAGGCGCGGATGCGCTCCAGCAGCTGCCGGCGGTGCCGGTACTGGGTGAAGGTCGGCGCGCTGATGATGATTCAGGCGGCGGGCCAGCGCAAGGTCGATGACGCCGGCGCCCAGGCACAGGACTTGAGCGTCGTTGTGTGTCACCGCGTGCTCCACGCTCAGCCGGTCGTGGGCGCAGGCTGCGCGGATGCCGGCGACTTTGTTGGCGGCGATCGCCATGCCGAGGCCGGTGTGGCAGATGAGCAGGGCCCGGTCGGCGCCGACAGCAATGCGCAGTCCCGCGGGCATGGGTGACCTCCTGAGAAGGCGGGGCATGGTGCACGGTGGCAGGAGTGGAAGCGGCCGGGGCTCGGCGTCCTGCCAGCGGTTCCACCCTGGGCAGGGCGCGCGAGAGCGGGAAGGCGCTGAGGCGGTGCGGCGGGAGTGCTGCGACGAGCATTGGAGGAGCACCGCCTCACGCGCTGTTGCTCGCCCGGACCGCGGGCTACGGTGCGCGGCTGGCCGTCACGTCCACAGGGAGCGGACGGCGGTGATGACGTGGTCGACATGCACGTCGGTCATGGCCGGGTAGCACGGGAGTGACAGCTGCCGGGCGGCGGCGGTCTCGGTGACGGGCAGCGTCTGGTCGCCCAGAGACCGGTAGGGGCCCAGGGTGTGCACCGGTTTGAAGTGGACGCTGGTGGAGATCTGGTGGCGCTGCAGCAGGGTGGCGGCTGTCTGATCTCGGTCGAGAGGCGCGTCGGCGGGGTCGATGAGCACCGGGTAGAGGAACCAGCCGTGCTGGACTCCGGGCAGGACCGTGGGGGTGGTCAGGCCGGGCAGATCGGTCAGGGCCTGCGTGTAGGAGGCGGCGATGGCGGCGCGGCGCGCGGTGAAGTCGGGCAGCCTCTCGTACTGCACGGCGGCGATCGCGGCCGTCACGTCCGGCATGACGTACTTCAGGCCGGGCACCACGACCTCGTAGTCGGCGGTGTTGCGTTTGCCGTGCCGCTGCCAGGCGGAGGAGTCGATGCCGTGCCGTCCCAGCAGCCGGGCCTGGTGGAGCAGGTCGCCGCGGCCGGCGAGGACGCCTCCTTCGCCGGCGGCCGCGACCTTGTTGGCGTAGAAGCTGTAGGTGGCCAGGTCACCGGCACTGCCAGCGCGCAGTCCGTCCCGGCTGGCGTACAGGGCGTGGGCGGCGTCCTCGATGAGCAGCAGGCCGTGCTGGTCGGCGAGGGCGCGGAAGGCTTGCATGTCGCACATGTGGCCGCCGTAGTGCATCACGGCGATCCCTTTGGTGCGCGGTGTGATCGCGGCCTCGGCCGCCTCGGGGGTGATGTTGAGGGTGACGGGGTCGACGTCGACGAAGACGGGCCTGGCGCCCTCGCGTAGCAGGGCGTTGGGTGCGGCGCAGAAGGTGAGGCTGGGAGTGATGACCTCATCGCCGTCGCCGATACCGGCGGCGAGGAAGGCGAGGTGGAGAGCGGCCGTGCAGGAGCTCACCGCGAAGGCGTCGTCGACGGAGAGGGCGTCGCGTACGGCGTGCTCGAGGCGGGTGGCTTTGGGGCCGTGTGTCAGCCAGCCGGAGCGGAGGGTGTCGACGACCTCGGCGATCTCCTCCTCGCCGATCAGGGGCTGGTTCCACGGCAGCGGTCCGGCGGTGGTGGGCGCGGGAGTTGAGGTCATCGGGCGCTCCAGTCGGTGGTCGCGTAGTCGGCGTTCAGCCGGGTGCAGTCGTCGCTGCCGAGCGCGTGGATACGGCCCGCGGCCAGGGAGGTCTTCAGGCCGACGAGGTTGTCGTATTCGGGCAGGTCGGGGTCGTCGAGTTCCTTGGACTCGACCGCTTCGGCGACCTCGCGTACCCCGTGGGCGAGGGTGGTGGGGCAGCTGCCGGGGAAGGCGGTGGCGAGGCGGTCGAAGCGGGTGTCGTAGTCGCGGGCGTCGGCTTCGTCGCGCTCGGGACCGCGGTCGATCCGGGTGCCGGGCACGGTCTGCTCGACGGTGCGGGCGATGTCGGCGATGGTGAAGTTCTCTGCGTTGGCACCCACGTTGAAGGTCTGGTGGCCGCTGGGTGCGGTGAGGACTTTGGCGAGGACGTCTGCGACGTCTGCGACGTGGACCAGCGGGCGCCGCTGTCCGCCGCCGTTGAGGGGGATCCGGCCGGTGGCGACGGCCTGGGCGGTCATGCGGTTGGCGACGGAGTCCAGGCGCTGGCGCGGGGAGCGGCCGTGCACAGTCGCCAGGCGCAGCACGGTCAGGTCCTGCCCGTCCATGAGGCCGGCCAGGGTGCGTTCGGCCAGGACCTTGGTGCGGGCGTAGATGCCGAGCGGGTTGGGAGCAGTGTCCTCATCGACGGTTCCCTCGCGGCTGCCGTAGACGCTGCAGGAGGAGAAGAACACGTAGTGGCCGACGTCGGCGGCGCGGGCGGCCTCGGCGGCCAGGACCGGGGCGGCGTAGTTGAGTTCGACGGCGAGAGTTTCGTCGAGGGCGCAGGCGGGCTCGCCGACCAGGCCGCCGAGGTGGACGACCGCGTCCGCGCCGGTGGCTGCCGCCCGCAGGGCGGCGGGATCGCGGAGGTCGGCATTCACGAAGGCGCTGGCGGTGGGCAGGATGCGGATGGGGTCGTCGCCGCGCTGGTAGATGAGGCCGTCGACGACGGTGACGTGGTGTCCGAGGCTGGTCAGGTGGCGGGTGGCGACGGTGCCGAGATAGCCGGCGCCGCCGAGTAGGGTGATGCGCACAGGGCGCTCCTTTGCCGGGAGTGAAGTGGAGTGGGTGGGTTACGCGGGTGTTCCGGCCAAGGCCGGGGTGTGCGCGGGTGCGGCCGGGGTGGGGAACGCCGCGCGGCCCAGGGCAGTCCCGCGCAGGTCCATCAGCCGCGGGACGAGGATCAGGTCGAGTTGCTCGGTGGGATGGAGCAGACCGCGCTCGCAGGTCTCGGCCACCCACGCGGTGCAGGTCGCGTGGGGGAAGGCGAGGTTGATGCCGATCTCGCCCTTGGGCAGCACCCCGTTGAACGGGGCCGCGATCTGCTCGCGGTTCCAGTAGCCGTACACCTCGGTGGCCTTGGCCTGCTCGAACACGGCGAACAGGGCCGGGTAGCGGGGCAGGGTCCGCATCTCGCGGAAGACGAGCTGCCCGGCCAGCTGCGGGGCGGCGCCGGCGAGGGCGTCGAAGTCGGTGGCAGCATCCTGGAAGGTGATGGCAGCCGCGTCCCGGTCCGGGCCGAGAGCAGCGCACGCGAACAGGTGGGCCAGTCGGCGCCGCGTGTGCGCTGTGGCGCCGGGGTCGAGGCCGGGCTCGATCTGTCGGATCAGGTCTAGGAGCTGGGCGTGGTCGGGGTTGAAGCGCGCCAGGTCGAACAGGCGGCCCATGGTTGCGACCGCAGCGAACGCCAGCTGCTTGTAGAGGCGGTTGTTCATCTCCCCCAGCTCGGCGCACGCCTGCGTGAGGGGGCTGGTGGAGTGAAGGAGCAGGTACTCGCTGAGTGCCTCGAAGTAGAGGTATCCCAGGAACGGAAACTGCGGTACGGCCGCGGCGAGTTGGTTGAAGAAGACGGTCTCCGATGTGGTGCGGGTGCCGCAGGCCTCGGCGAGCAGCAGGTCGAGGATGCCGGCCGCCGCTCGGACCCGCTGCACGGCCGCGTTCCGGAGCCGGGCGTCTTCGGCCTCGATCAGGAACGACCGATAGGTCCGGTAGGTGCGCAGGTGGATTCCGCCGAGGCGGAGGTAGTTCAGGCCCTTGGCAGGGGCCGGCTGCTCGGGACGGATTTCGAAGACGAGGGTCTTCGTGTCCGTCTTGGTCTCCAGGAGGTACGCGCCGAGGTTGTGCGGGCGCAGGCCACCGGTGACCGGGGTGAGCGGGGCGCAGTACAGGGCGCCGACAAGGCAACCGGCGGCACCGTAGAGCTCGCCGGTGGCACGGATGGCGTCCAGTGCGAGGGTGGTGTGCATGAGGTGGATCGGCCGGCCGCTGGTGAGCGTGCCGATCATGGTGTTGTCGTGCAGCAGCCGGCCGTGCGGAGCGGCTTGCAGGGCGGCGAGCCAGTCGTCGGGGCTGTCGGCGAGCCCGGCCGGGCCCCGGAATGCCGTGCGGGCCCCGAAGTCGGTGTGTGCATAGTCCCATTCGGTGCTCACGGGCGGGTCTCCTCCTCAATGAGAGTGGCCAGGGCCTGGCTGAGCGCGTCGCGGTGTCCGGCGCCGTCGAGGCGGGCGCGTTCGCTGTGGACGACCAGACTGTGCGCGAAAGGCCCCAGCCAGGAGGGCAGTTCGACGCGCAGGCGTACGGGAGCGGGCCACCATCGCTCGAGTGGGAGCCGGTAGCGGTCCAGACAGTCGGCTGCCTTGAGCAGGTCGACCAGGTGCGGCGTCCGCTCGTACCCCGCGGTGTGTTCGGGCGAGAAGGCGTCGTAGGGGAGGTTGTGCACGGCGATCGCCGTGGCCGCGGCGGCGCGCAGTTCAGGTGAGACGTCCTGGTCGAAGGCGGCCAGGACGGCCTCGGCGTGCTCGGCGAACCAGGCCGCGCCCCGCTGCCCGTGGTCCGGGTCGGCGCGGTCGTCGTGCCGCTGGCAGTCGTGGACGGCCGCAGCGGTGCACAGCGCCGCGGTGTGCTGGCGGTCGAGCCGGTACTCGCGGGCCAGCAGGAAGGCGAGGACGCACGTGCGGGCGCCGTGCCGGACACCGTGGAGGGAGTCGGCCAGCCGCGGCTCGGCGAACCACGTCTCGTCGGGGACGAGCAGCAGGATCTCGTCCGCGGCGAGCGCGGGCCCGCCCGGGACCGCCGGCGGCGCGTTCGCGGCGATCCAGTCGAGCGTCGGCGCGTCCATGACCTGGTGGTCGGACAGCAGACCGGCGGCGGCCAATGCCCGCAGACAGGACGGCGGGACGCGGTCGGGCATCGTGTTCCTCCTTCCAAGACCGGGTGTGGGAGCAGCGGTCAGGTGAGCGCGGGCTGGCGGCTCAGGACGTGGACGGTGGCGCCGGTGCGCGCCGCCGTCAGCAGGGCCTCGGTCGCCGCGACGGCGGCCGCGCCCTCGCCGAGGGTGACCAGGCCCCCGGCATCACCGCCGAGCAGCGCGTCCCGCATCAGTTGGTGCTCGAGGGTGAACGGCGCCGCCCGCTCAGGCAGGACGATCGCGCGCGCGTCACCGGCAACCACGCCGGGGAACAGGCCGGAAGAGATAGTGGTGGCTGCGTTGGTGTGGTGGGTGAGGGTGCCCGCGACGGTGTCGGCGGTCAGGACACCGGTCGCGGTGTGTGCCTGGAGGGTGCGGTGTTTGAACGGGGTGATCCAGTCGGCGTGGTGGTGGGCGAGGATCCCGCCGCGCAGATACGAGGTGGCGGTCGCCGTGTCCTCGTGGGGTCCGGCGATGACGCAGGCGGCCGCAGTGACCGTCTCCACAGGTTGTCGGGCGAGCCAGGAAGCGAGGTCGACGTCGTGCACGAGCAGATCGAAGGCCACGCCGACATCGCGGACGCGGCCGGAGTAGGGGCCCTGGCGACGGGTGGCCAGCTGCCACAGGTCGCCGAACTCGCCAGCATGCAGGCGGCGGGCGAGCTCGGTCAGTGGGGCGTGGTGGCGCTCGCTGTGTCCGACGGCTGCGAGGGTGCCGGCCTGCTCGAAGGCGTCGCTGATGCGCCAAGCCGCTTCGGCCGATGGGGCGAGCGGCTTCTCGATCAACGCGGGGACACCGGCGGCAGCGAGGGCCAGGGCGCACTCTTCGTGGGCGGCGGTCGGCGTGGCGACGACGCAGTAGTCCAGGCGCATCCGAAGCAGGTCCCGGACGCTGGTGACGGTCGGCAGGCCGGGGAAGGCGGCCAGCCGGGCGGGGTCGGGGTCGGCCAGGGCGACCAGGGCGACGCCCGGCAAGGCGGCGAGGGTGCGGGCATGGACGGATCCGGCCCAGCCCAGGCCGACGACGGCGGTACGCAAAGTCTTCACCACAAGGGCTCCCAGAGAAAGGCGGGTCGGTGCCGGGCCGGGCGCGTCAGGTCTACCGGCCCGGCACCGAGTCACAGGGCGGCCGGAGCGGGGGCGCTCCAGGCATCGATGCGGCTGGCGCTGGTCTCCGCGCGCATCCAGTCGGGGATCGCGTTCGGCGTGGTGCGCACCCACTCCACGTAGCGGGCGATCCCGTCCGTCACCGTCGTATGCGGACGCCAGCCCAGCACGGTCTCCATGCGGCTGGTGTCGGCGCACGCGCCGAGCGGGTCCTGCGCGACGCGGGGAGCGTCGAGGATCGCGGCGTCCGGGAAGTGGGCCCGGACGTGCTCGGCGACCTCGTGGACGGACGTCTGGGTGCCGGTGCCGAGGTTGAGGATCTGCTCGGCGGCGCCCGGGGCAGTCAGGCAGCGCGCGATGGCGGCGGCGACGTCGTCGCGGCAGATGAAGTCGCGGACCTGGCGGCCGCCGTTGTTGAGCAGGAGCTGCTGGCCCAGGGCGGCGTACATGGTGAACTGGGCCACGACCCAAGAGGCGGCGCCCGGCTTGGGGACCTGTCCGGGCCCGTAGACGCTGAAGGGCCGCACGATCGTGAAGTCCCGGCCGACCGCGCCGAGGATCTGGCGGGTGTGGCCCTCGGCCCACAGCTTGGCGTTGGCATACGGGTTGAGCGGGTTGAGCAGCTGGTCCTCGGTGAAGACACCTTGCTGCTCCGGGCTGGCATGCGGGTCGCCGTGGCCATAGACCTGGGCGGTCGACAGCAGGATGAAGCGGCGCACGCTACTGGCCGCGACAGCGCGCAGGACCGTGTCGGTGCCGGCGAGGTTGGAGTGGAAGGCGGTCTGCGGATCGGTCGTGCACCCGTGGACGGTGGAGTGTGCGGCGGCGTGGATGACGTAGTCGGCGTCGGCGACCAGGCTGCGGACGAGGTGCTCGTCGCAGATGTCGCCGACGGTCAGCTGCGGATCGCCGGGGCCGGTGCCCAGCAGGGTGAGCGTGGTGGGGCCGTAGGCGCTGAGGTTGTCCAGCAGGGCACAGGTGGCCCCGGCCTGGTCCAGAGTCTGGCGGATCGCGGTGCCGATGAAGCCGGCGCCGCCGGTGATCAGAACGCGGGCGCCGTGCAGTCCGTCGTGAGGCTGTGGCGTCACGGAAGTCTCCCTGTCGGGTAAGGGGGTCAGGAGCAGATGAAGGTGCCGGTGTACTTGGTGAGGGCGACATAGCCGGTCTCGTCGATGACCGCGTCGACGCGGTCACGGACACGGTCCTCGAGCTCGGCGAAGAATCCTGACGGCAGGCCGTCGCCCGGTTTGCTGCCGGCGCACAGGTAGTTGCAGGCTCGGTAGAACGCCATGAAGGGGTCGGCCTTGGCGAACTGCAGCTGGTCCTGCCAGTCCTGACGGTCGACCGTTTCGAAGTACGGGTCGAGCTGCTCGGCGCCGTTGGCCAGGGAGATCCGGGCCTTGGGGGTGGCGCGAAACAGGTGCATCGGGGCGTTCATGGCGCGCAGCGCGGCGAAGTGGATGTCGTACAGCTCGACCATGGAGTCAGGCCGGTCGGTGGTGAGCAGGAACCGGCCTCCCGGTCGCAGGACACGTCGGACTTCGGCGAAGCAGGCTGGTAGATCGGTGACGTAGTGGGTCATGTAGACGGCCATCACGCGGTCGAAGCTGCGGTCCGGGAAAACCGACAGGTCGTCCGCGCTGCCTTCGACGAAATCGCATGGGGTGGCCACCCCATCCAGACGTTTGCGCGCGGCTTGCAGGATCGCGGGCGCGATGTCGAGGCCGACCAGGTGGCCAGCGGCGAGGTGAGGCCGGATCCGTGCCAGGATCTCGCCATTTCCGCAGCCGAGGTCCAGCAGCTCCTCGTTGCCGCGCAGGTCCAGCGTGTGGAGCAGGTGATCGTGCAGGGCCATGGGGCTGGTGCGGAAGCGGTCGTGGGCGAGCTGTTTGACGTCGAGCTTGCTGGCGTCCGTGAAGTAGCTGTCCCGCGCGTCCTCGGCCCGGAGCACGAAGTGATCCTCGGGGATGACTCGAGCTGCCAGGTCCTCCAGCTCAGGGGTGCGGAAATCCATGTTCGGCCTGGCGAGGATCGACATGACGACGTCTCCGATCGCGAAGCAACCAGCTGTGACTTCCAGGCGGTTCACTGAGGGGCCGGCTTCGCGGGCGAGGCGGCCGGGCCAGTTCGGCGCCTAGTGGGCGATGCCAACCGTGGTGCGTGACAAGGACGCCCGGAAGCGATGCGGGCCGTGCCCTCCGCGTGCGCTCAGGAGCACCGTTGGAGCACTGGCCCGACGGCTTCCCCGGCCCTGGGCGAGCCGGTACCGTCGCCCGGATATCGCTCTGGCCGCAGGCTGACGCAGGAGGCGCAGTGCCACGGATTTACCGGCTGATCTACGCCCGTGAGGTCCGCAACTGGAAGCGGCCGGATCTCGCCCGTGCCCTGCGGAGGTTGAGCAAGGAACGTGGATCGCCTCTGGGAACGGCCCCGTCCGGCGTCTTACGCTGGGAAGAGGAAGGCCGAAGGCCCGACGGCCTGACCCAGAGGCTGCTGGCCGAACTGTTCGGCATCGACCCCGCACTCGTCGCGATCCATCCGTGGCCCCACTGGCTCGACTTCGATCCTCTTCAGCAGTGCGCCGACTTCCCCTGGACCCCGCGCGGCGCCCTGGACGCCCTCAAAGACACCGTCGGGAGTAGCTACATGCATCGCCGGTCCTTCATCTTCAGCTCGGCGGCTCTGACCAGCTCCCTGTTGTCCTGGCTCACGGCCGACCCGGCAGCAGCCGGCGAACTCGCCAGCGGACGTCGCATCGGCGCGTCCGCGGTCACCGCGATCGAGCGCCGGGTGCGCGAACTGCGCCAGACCGACGACGAAGACGGCGGCGGCACTCTACTCAGCCAGACTACGGCCGTTAAGGACGTCGTCACCGACCTGTTGGAGAACCGCAGTTACTCCCTGGCCCACGAGCGGCGGTTGTTCGGCGCCGCCGCCGACCTGGAGCGGATGCGCGCCTGGGCCATGTTCGACGTCGACGGCGTGTGCGACGACCGGGTCTTCCAGGCCGCCCTGCACGCCGCGCACAGCGCCGACGACCCGGCACTGGGTGCGCACATCCTGACCTTCTGGGCCGCCGCCGCGTACAACTGTGACCGGCCCACCGATGCGGAGACCTTGGCCTCCACCGCGCTCGGCGCGGTACGGGGCAGGGCAGCGCCCCGCGTCGAGGCTCTGGTGTACGCCCGGCGTGCCCGAGCCCGCTCGCATCTGAAGGCCCCGGGTTGCTGGTCCGACCTTGACCAGGCCGAACGGCATCTGCACCAGGCTGACCTGAGCCCCGGCGAGGAGCCGGAGTGGGCTTACTGGTTCGACCACAGCGAGTTCCAGGGCTCCCGCGCCTCCAGCCAGCTGACCATGGGACGTGCCCAGGACGCCGAGGCCACCTTCGCCGCCGCCGCGAAGGCCTTCGACGGGAGCGCCGTACGCACCCACGCCCTCTACCTTGCCCGCCAGGCCGATGCCCAGCTGCAGCAAGGTCACCTCGAGGCGGCCTGCAGCACCGCGCACCAGGCCCTTGATCTCACCGACCAGATCAGCTCCCACCGCACAGTGGCACCCCTCCAGGACCTCGCCCGGGCCATGTACGGGCACCAGCACATTGCGGCCGTCCGCGATCTGCGCGAGCGCATCGCCACCGTGGGCTGACCGTGATCCGCGCGGAGCCTGACTCCGTTCGATCAGCCTAGTCAGACGATCGGGGGCCGTCCGGCGCGCGTCAGCCGCCACACCGTGCGCCACGACATCGGCCGACGCTCGCCGTGCCCGCCCCGCAGGCCTTCCGCGAACCCACGGAACCAGACCCCGAGACTGCCCGACGTGCGGAACCGGTACACGCTGAGCACGACCCAGACCGCCAAATAGACCGGCACCAGCGGGGCCGGCAGACGGCGCAGGGCCACCCAAACCCGGTTGCGGGCCACCATCCGGTAGAACGGCTTGTGCCGGGCCGGATTCGTCGCGGGATGGTGCACCTCAATGCCGCCGGCGTACCAGCCGACCCGGCCGAGATCCCACAGCCGCCACGACAGGTCCACACCCTCGTGGAAGAGGAAGAAATGCCCAGGCCAGCCGCCTGCCGCGGCGAAGTCAGTCCGGCGTACGAGCACGATCCCCTCGGCCATCACCGTCACCACGCCCGAGCGGCGCGCGTCACCCGAGCGCAGCCGCGGAACCCACCGACCGAGCGTCTCGCCCGTCGTCGGGTCGGCGATACGCGGCTGCACGTAGGCGGCGTCCGGGTGGCGGTCGAACTCCTCGATCAGCCGCGTGAGCGTGTGCGGGTCAGGAAGGACCGCGTCGTTGTCGAAGAACAGCACGAACTCGGCGTTCCCGCAGGCCAGGGCTTCAGTGCCGACATTCCGGCCCTCCGGGATGCCTGTGTTCGTTGGGAGTGTGACGCTTTGCACTCCGTCCGGGACATAGTCGGGCCGAACGCCATTGCCGACGATCACCAGACGCAGATCAACGCCCTGCTGCGCGAGGACGGAGTCCATCGCGTCGCGGAACTCGCGATCCCGGTCGTTCATGGTGAGCACCACGACGTCGACAGCACGTTTGGCGGCTGCTTCTTCCCTGCTCACCGTTGTCCCTATCGTTCGATTTCGGCGCCAAGGCGGCCCACCATGCGCGGCACGGGGGGCAACCGGGAGGACCGTCGCACCAACCGTCCACCGCGGCCGCGCGACCCCCGAAAGCGTATCGCCCGCAGCAGGTCCAGAAGTACTTCACGTGATGCAGCAGTGGCGCAATCCATAACGTGACGTGAACAGATCGAGATGCCGCCATCGCACGAGGGCACGATCAGCGGCATGACGCTGCAGCCCGCGGCCTCCACCAGCCGTCCTCCGGGCCCTCCGCCCGGTCCGTCACCCCGGCGCCCTACGACTCCCCGGCCGCAGATTCTCCCGGGCGATTTGAGCGCACCAGCGTGTCTTTCCCACGGCGATCACCGGGAAGCCATCGAGGGACTTCACGACCTCCCCGAGGTGCCAGGCGGAGCGGTCACCTCGCCGCTGGGCACGGGCGCGCGGCGCCACGGGGCTGTCGCAGGCCGAACCGTCGAACGGACCGAACGATCCCCTGGGTGCGGCGCGGAGTACGCGGATGACACCAGCGCGGACGCCAACCTCGAAGGTGCTGATGCCAGCCGCCTGTGGGTCCGTTCGCAGGTGCGCCGCTCCGGTCGGCGCCCGGGCCAGACGGCACTTCAAGCCACCTTGGCGGGCGCCCAATTCCGGGCTGGGCCGCGATAGTTCGAAATCCTTTCTTCCGGCTTTGCCCCAGGTCACCGGCCTGCACCAGCGCGGCTGGCCGGCGCGCCGTCCACGTTGACCGCACGGCGCACAGCGAGTCAGAATCGGTGCGAAAATCGCAGCAACCGCATTGCCACCTGTTGCAATCGCAGGGCAATCAAGTAGTCTGGGGATCAAGGCAGCACCCGATGGTGCTGCCGATCCAGGCAGATGCCAGACCGTTAGACCCGCAAGGGTCACGGGACGAGGGACGGACTCGATCGGAGCTCGCCGCGCAGGGCGCGGACGCACGAGACATCTCAGCGATGAACGAGAGGTCTCCGATGTCGGCTCCATCGACACTGAAGATCCGCGAGTCGGACCTGCTTCCGTCTGTCGAGCCGGTCGACGCTTCTCGTTCCGATGGGCAGGTCGAGGAAGACCTCGACGTGTTGGCGGCGAAGCTCGTCGCCAACTGGCCGGAGGTCCCCGAGGAGCGCAAGGCCGAGCTCGGCCGCCTCCTGGCTGGCCCCTGATACGAGTGCAACGAAAACTCCCCGGCTCACCGGGGCGTTTTCGTGTGTGCGCTCAGGTCAGCGCAGGCCGTCTGCATCGTCGTGCTCTTCGCCGACTGGGAGTAGCCGACGGTCGTCCCCCGGGTCCTCGCTGTAGATGACCGCGGAGACCGCTCTGTCGTAGGCATCGTTGAGGCCGTTGCCGCTTGTGCCGAGCATGTTCTCCCAGTCGATTCCCATGACTACGAGCCTAGACCGTATGGAGAACCGGCGCCTCGCTCGCAGGCTGGCGCGGGTTGCCGCCACTCTGAGTGACGGTAGAGCCGCAATTGCGGGATGTGCGGTCATGTTCGATCGTACGTACCCTCACGCCGTCCGTCGCGAGGAGCACGGACCGACACGCCCGTGCGGACTCCTCGAGTCGGCAAAACAGACGGAAAGACAGTTTGTCTTCTCCTGCGCCTGGCGGCCTCGTGTGCTCATTCCCTGCCTCCGCGCGGCGGGCGTTGGCTACGGTGAGCCGGTGGCGACGATGGAGGGCCTGCGCCGGTGGGGCTTGCCGCGATGGCAGTAGACGGCGCGGACTGGCGTGTGCTGTGGCGGGTTCACTCGCCCATCACGGACGCGGCCCCGCTGTCCTCTTCGCCGGGACCCCCTGCTCCTGCTGACTCGGGTGAGGGATCGGCCGGGGCGGCTGTCGCCGGCATCGAGCGCAGACTGACGGACGGTCCCCACAAGGTGGTTGCCGCGACGGGACTCGTCAAGGCCCCCTTCCCCCTCCCTCAACGCCTGACCAGGAGCAGCATGCACAGTTCAGAGCACGAAGCGGCGAACACGCGCGCCTGGACGGTCTACGGCCAGCATCACCTCCGGCGAGGAACAGAAGTTGCCGACGTCGACCGCCTCACCTGGGGATTCTGGCCCAGCGGGCCCGGCGCCGAAGTCCTCGGCGACCTCTCCGGCCGACGCGTACTCGACCTCGGCTCCGGGCTAGGCAAGTTCGCCGCCTACCTGGTGCGCGAGCACAACGCCATGGTGGACGCCGTCGAGTCCTCACCCACCCAACACGAGCGCGCCGTCGCCCGGTACGGCAGCCTGCCCGGTCTCAACCTGATCCACGCCGACGCTGTCGAACACCTCAAGCAGGCTGAGCCCTACGACGTGATCTACTCCGTCCACGGCGTCGCCTATATCGACCCACACCGCCTTCTCCCCGCTCTTTGCAACGCACTGAAGCCCGGTGGCCGCCTCGCCTTCTCCGTCCTGCACACGAATTCCGACGGCCGCGGCCCCTCACCGAGCGTCGCTCCACGCCGGGAAGTGCTGCCGCTGGCTGGCGGCGACCCACTGACCGTCCAGATCTGGACACTCTCACCGACGTTGTGGGAAGACCTCCTCGTCGACAATGGCCTTCTCGTTGACCGGATCTACGTCCTCGACGCGCCCGATGAGGGCAACCGTGTCTCCGTCCGTCTCTTTCGAGCGCACCGCCGCGCCTGTGTCAGCAGCAGGCGCGAGTGAACCGATGCCCAGCGCAGGGGCGGCGCCACCATGATCCGTTACTGCTCGCGCTGCCGACCGGGCGCGCACTGGTTCCATTCCGGAGCCCGGTTCACGCCGGTCCTGAGCAAGACCAGAGCCGCGCAGCTGGTGTTCGAGATGGGAGCGGCTCGGGGCCGACACAGACTGCCGGGAGCCGCCGACGCCTCTCCCCCTTAGCGCCGTATCGGCCGGGACTTGAGACGCGTTGCGCGGGTACGCGGCCGCGCCTGCGCGGGGCGCTGACGGGACATCGAGCGGCGCCGCTCGACATCCTTCTTGTCGATGGCGGCCAGGTGCCGGGCGACGGCCGCGCTGGACGGCTTCGTGTACCGGCGGTGCAGGGTCCGCGGGTCCTTGTGGTTGCTGATCTGCTGGAGCATCGGCGTGTCGGTGCCGTCCTCCGACAGGTGCGTCAGCCGCGAGTGCCGGAGCTGGTGCAGGGTCAGGAACTCGAAGGTGACCTCGTCGCCGGAGAAGCCGAGCGCCGTGGTGGTCGCCTTGAAGATCTCCTCGGCCCGGTTGTACGACAGGCGGCACCGGTCGCCGGGGCCCCGGTCGGCGCGGTCGCGGTCCCGCCAGTTCCACGGCCTCA
Source organism: Streptomyces montanus (assembly GCF_005786655.1). Classification (NCBI taxonomy): domain Bacteria; kingdom Bacillati; phylum Actinomycetota; class Actinomycetes; order Kitasatosporales; family Streptomycetaceae; genus Streptomyces; species Streptomyces montanus. The sequence continues at coordinate 82,670 of NZ_VBZC01000010.1, read as the reverse complement.
CGTCGGTGAGGAAGATGGGCCCCTCGGTGCGATCGCCGATCAGCTCGACCAGCAGGGCGGTGCTCAGCTCCCCGAAGTGCAGCCACTTGATCCCGCCGCCCTTGACGCGCACGCGGGCCCGGCGCCGCTTCGGGTCGAAGTCGGGGATGTTCAGCTTCAGCAGGGCCTTCGCACGGGAGCTGGAGTCGTACATCGACCGCCACAGGGCCCGCTCGCGCAGCGGGGCCGTCTCCGGCTCCCACAGCACGTCCAGGTCCTCGCGGTCAACGGCCTTCGTGTCGTCCTGGTCGACGGTGCGCGACGTACACCGTGGCGGTAGCTTCACGTCGGCGTACTCGGCCAGCACCCGCACCCACTTCAGGAACGAGGAGACGGCCGCCCGGTTCGCGTTCCACGTGGCGGCCGCGCGCTGGCCCCACAAGGCCTTCAGTGCCCGGAAGTAGTCCTGCCCCGAGACTATGGCGAGGTCGCGCTCGCCGGCGCCGAGGAAGGCGCTCACGCGCCGCAGGGTGAGTTCGTATTGCCGGTACGTGCCCGGCTTGTCGCCAAATCTCTCGTCCAGCCATTCGCGACACGCTTCGTCGAGCGTGACGCCGCACGGGTCCGCAGCCACCGCCGTCATGATCAGGAGCCTACCCAATCACCGGAGTAAATTAGCTATTTACTCCGGTAGTGCTGTCAGCGCCAATCTCCTGCCAATGTCTGCCCCGCTCCGCCCGTCTTCGGGGTGGCTTTGTTGAGCCGCAGTGGATCGTTCAGTTGCGCACGAAAGAGTTCAGTGGACGGTTCGACCGTCACGCCCGACTGTTCAGTCGGCGACGACAAGTACGCCGCGCACGCCGGCGGACGGAGCGGACTGCCCCCCCCGTCCCCGATCACGCGCCGCCCCGCACCCTCCCCGCGGAGGCGGAGGTACGAGACCGGACGGGGGCCGCAACATCCGGCCAGTCGTGGAAGGCCATCACGTCGCGCACATCAAGTAGGCCCAAAACCACCCGGGTTGTATGCGCCGACCTCTACTCTCGGGGCATGACGATTGCTCCGGAGGCCCCCACCAAACTGCGGTTCCTGTCACTGGAGATCACCGGCCGCTGTCAACTGTCCTGCCCGTCGCTTTGCTACGCCAAGTCCGGGCCGAAGCGGGATCACGGCAGCATGACCGACGACGACTGGAACAGGATCATCGACGAAGCCGTCGCCCTCGGCGTCGAGAGCATCCAGATCATCGGCGGCGAACCCACCATGCACCCCGCGTTCGCCCGGATGCTCCAGCGGGGAATCGACGCAGGCCTCCGCATCCGCGTCTACACCAACCTCCTCCGGGTCCGCGAAGAGCACTGGCGACTGTTCGAGCACCCCAACGTGAGCCTGGCGGCGACCTACCACAGCACCGTCGCCACCGAGCACGACGAGGTCACTGGGCGAACCGGGTCACACACGGCGACGCGTGCCAACGTCGTCGAGGCCGTACGACGCGGCATCCGGCTGACCGTCGCAGTCCTGGACGGAGGCGACCCCGAGCGCGCTGAGCAGGCGCGCGCCGAGTTGCAGGCCCTCGGCGTCCACAAGGTCCGAGTCAGCCAGGTACGCGCCGTCGGCAACGCGGCGGGCACCGTGCTGCCGTCCGTGTCATCCCTGTGCGGGCAATGCGCCAATCAGAAAGCTGCGGTCCTTCCCAACGGGCAAGTAGCACCGTGCGAGATCGGTCGGTTCCTGACCGCGGGCAGCGTCAAGGACGTGTCCCTGGCTTCGGTACTGGGCAGTGACCGGTGGGCCGAGGTGGCGGCCAGCATCCCCCACCGTCTCGACGCTACCCTCTGCCCGCCGGACTGTGCCCCGAACGACGACTCGGCCTGCGGGCCGGACAACAGCGGCCCGTGCGGGCCGGCCGATGATGAGTGACATCGGCCTGGACTGGGAGGCCCACGCGCGTCGTCTGGCTGACGACCAACACCTGCGCCCGGAATCGCCCTGGTGGGGCCCGGTCACCTCGACGCCCCGGCACATCTTTGTTCCGCACTGGTGGGAACGGGGCACAAACGGCCGGGTGGTCCGCCGTGGCACCGACGACCCCGACGCATGGCTCAAAGCGGCTTACAGCAACGACACGCTCGTGACCCGCCTGGGAACCCTGCACGCCGATCACGCAGAACTGGGCACGGTCATCCCGTACGGAACGTGGCCGACGTCCTCCTCGACCCTGCCCACTCTCGTCGTCACCATGTACCGGCACGCGATGCCCGGCGACGACTCCCGGATGCTGGTGACGACCGGAACTGGCTATGGCACCGCCCTCGCCTGCCGCCGGCTCGGCGACAAGCAGGTGATCAGCGTCGACATCGACGACTACCTCGTCCAAGCCGCAGCCGACCGCCTCAGCAGCATCGGACTGCACCCGCACACCACCGTCTGCGACATCACGAAGTCTCTACCCGACCAGGTCGACCGCATCGTGTCCACCGTGTCGGTGCGGCCCATCCCGCCCTCCTGGCTGACCGCACTGCGCCCAGGCGGACGGCTGGTCACAACCATCACCGACACCGGGCTCATCCTCGTCGCCGACAAGACGAAGGACGGCGGCGCACACGGCTTCATCGCCAACGACAAGGCGTCGTTCATGAGCGTGCGCCACGGCGACGACTACCCCCCCGCCCCCGACAACGCCGGCCTGTGGGAGACCGCGCAGAACGCAGAAGGCGAGAGCGTCACCACGGGCCGCTATCCGGTGATGCGGGTGAGCGACACGTGGGATGTGCGCTCCACCCTCGAACTCACGGTTCCCGGCATCGAGCACCGCATGGACGTGGGCAAGGACGGCACCCGCACCGCCTACATGCTGCACCCGGACGGCTCCTGGGCCCGCGCCGAAGCATCCGGACGCCGGGAGCTGCCCACCGTCCAGCAGGGCGGCCCCCGCCGCCTGTGGGACGAGCTGGACCGTATCCGCACCTGGCTCGTCATCGACGGTGATCTACCTGTCTCCGGCGCCGCGGTGCGCATCGACCCGGACGGCACCTGTCACCTCAAGCGCAGCGGCTGGTCGGCAACCATCGCCCCACGGTGAGCGCACTACTGCGGCGGGCCGGCCACCCTATGACCACCAGGCCCTCACCAGCCGGGAGCCCGAGACACTAGACAGTACCGGGCGGCACGGGCGCGCCACGCCTGCCGCACCCACGTCCCGCACCGTCGTCGCGGCGGCGGCTGTCGCCTCCAAGGAGCAGCGTTCCGGCGTACGTTCCAAGGAGGCCGGCAGCCTCGCCGCCCAGCTGCTCGACGCCCCCGTCCCGATCCGCCGCGAGGCGTTCCGTCAGTTCGGGCACGCCGACCAGGCGCAGATCGTCACCGAGGTCTAGCGGGAGACCGGCTCCCTGTACGGCCTGTGGGCCGACTCCCCGAGCGGTTTCATCAAGGACGTCCTTGGCGAGTCGCTCCGGAGCAAGCAGCGCGAGATTGTCGACGCGATCCCGCTGTACAAACGGACGATAGTCCCGGCGGGCTTCGGCGTCGATGCACGGCATCCACGGCACCCCGAAGTTCCCGATCGTCGTGGACGAGGCCGGCGGCATCGCCCGAACGATCGGCAACGGCATCGGCCTGGCGGGTCGTACTGCCGGCCGCCGTAGCGGAACTGCGGGGTGCCGGTGAACTGCTCGTCGTACGCGTCCACGAGCTGCTGCAGCGTGGTGCCGAAGAAGTCGGTGTCGAGGTCCTGGACCTGCCAGTCCTTCGCCTTCGGCCACGGCCCCTCCTCGGCGGCCTTGAGGATGGATCCGTCGGCGTACGGCTTCCACAGTCTGCGAGCTGGTCACGTCACTCAGGCAAGGCGGAACGGCGCGAGCACCGAGGAGATCATGCGGGCCGGCCGGTGACGGAAACCCGAGACGGTGGACGACTACGACCGGGAGTTCAACCCAGCCGCCCGCAACAGCGTCATGCGCCTGGGTCTGTGACCTCTCCGGCCGAGTTGTTGCGGACATCACGCATCCGGGCGTCGAGAGCGGCCTGGGTCTCAGGGTCGAGCTCGTAGTCGCCGGCGGTTTCAGGGTTGACGTCCAGCGCGTGAGAGCGGAAGGCCTCCCGCTCGGCGGAGAGCTGCTGGATGGTCTGGGTGATCCGGTGGATCTCCTGGCGCAGTCTCTCCCATTCCTGCTCGGCAAGGGCGAGCTTAGCGAGCTGGTTCTGGATCTCAGCCTCGTTCTCGCGGGCGTAGTTGTCGCTGACCAGTGTGACCAGAGGGACCCCGAGAGCCTCGGCAGCGGTGACCGCCTCGTCGAGCCTGACCGCGCGGGTCTGCTGCTCGATGCGCGTGATGGCGGTGGAGTCGACGTTCGTGCCGAGCAGTGCGGCCATACGGCGTGCCAGCTCTGCCTGGCTGATGCCGAGGCGTTCGCGTTCTTGACGAAGTCGGCGGGCGAAAAGGTCCCCGGGCAGTGGGTTCATGGCGGTTTGGCACTTCCTGGTCAAGATCGCGATCGACGGGGTGCGTGAGGGTGGCCCGCCTCGAAATCGAGCAGGCCAGCGCCGCAGCAGTGCTGGAGCGGCACATTACACATCTCGCACTGCGGATTCCACAGGCGTCCGCCACGGCCCTGCGGTCGCGCGTCGTGATGCCGATTCGCCTCGTTTCCGAGTCCTTTTCTGCTCTTTATCGATAGACCCTTTCGTATGCCCCTGTGACTAGTCATTTGAATGGGGTAGATTAGTCACTGCGGATGCGCACGTATACGAGCCAGCGGGGAAGTCGACAGCATGTCACCGACCACTCCGGCTTCTATCACTGCCCGTCCGGGCGGGCGAGCTGCGCTTGTTGCCTTGTGACTCACTGTCATGCCACCGAATGATTCGAAAGGCGAGAGGAAAGAACCATGACGAAGATCTACGAGGCAGCCGTCCTCACACAGGCCTCCCTGCCGAGTGCAGCCTGGGACCTGACCAGCTTCCTGCAGAACGCCAAGTCCCAGATTCAGCTCTGGGGTGGTCTTCTGCTCATGCTGCTCGGTGCTGTCGGCCTGGTCTGGGGCGGTGTGCTCCTGGTCAAGAAGTTGATGGCCAACCCGCAGTCCGCGGGTCATCAGCAGAGCTGGGGCACGATCGCGCTCCTCATTCTCGTCGGCGGAGCCCTGGGCACCGGCGGGTGGTCGCTGATCTCGACGGTCGGTTCCGGCGGCCAGCAGACCATCACGGACCTCGGCGGCGGCACGGTGATCGTCCAGAACGTCGATCAGTTCAGCAGGTTCCTGAGTGGCCCTTCCAAGTAAGAGGCCGTCACAGACCGCGCACACGACCGGGGACAGAGGCGTCGAGCGAACCGGGTCGGTTGAGGTGCAAGGCCTCCTCCGGCCCGGTTCGCCATATCCGGGCCCGCAGCACGGTGCAGGCACGAAAGAGAGCAGAACATGGGGATCAAGGACAAGGCGCTGGCCTTCAGCAGGAAGTTCAAGCTCGACTCGCACCACGCGATCGAGCGTTTTGGGGTGTTCTTCGGCGTCTTCGCGGTCACGGGCGCGATCGTGATCGGCGCATCGGGGGTCTCGGCGTACCAGGCGGGGCGTGACTCGCTGTCGCAGACGGCGCTGTACACCAGCGACTTCAAGACGTCGAAGACGAATCTCGACGGCACCGTCGACGGGATCTACACCAACAAGAGCGGCAACAAGGCGCTCGTGATGATGCACTTCAGTCCGACCGCTCAGATCTCGTACAACGCCGCGGACTACAGGGCGTTCCTGCTCGGGTCGGACACCTCGCTGAACAGCGAGCCGGTCAGCACCAGCGGGATCAAGGGCTCCTTCTACGCCTTCGGTTCGACCGGCTACGTCGGGGTCCTCCTGAACGCCGACCGGCCCTTCGACCGTCAGGTGTTGAACCTGACGGTCCGTGCGAACGCCGAACTCACCACGCCCGGAGCGGAGCAGGCGCACAGCAGCGGCAAGCTGGCCGGCGACGAGACCTTCTCCAAGTACGACCAGTGGCGGGTCTTTTTCAACCCCGGCGCGTCCGGGGTCCAGAAGATCGCGGCGCTCGACGCTCTGACCTTCGACCCTGCGCAGGCCTACTACGAGGTCGCGCTCAAGGAGATGGAGGCCGAGGCCAGGGACGCCCTGGACCAGAAGCTCGTCGAGATGCGCACGAATCTGACGCAGATTCAGTCGTACACCTCCGACCTGCAGACGACGAAGATCGACGGCCTGTTCCTGCGTCCGCCGACCGTTCCGGTCTCGATTGCCACCGACAAGATCACGGGCGTCTCCGCGGCTGCGGCCAAGGACGGCGTCTCGACGCTGGCGCTGCAGACCAAGCACGTCGTCCCGGGCGGCTTCGACCTCAACTGGCGTGCAGGCAACGTCTACGACGGCTACCTCGACGCCCTGGTGCCGGCCGGTCAGAGCTATGCCCAGTTCTTCACCAAGAAGCGTGACGAGGGCTCGGATCCGACGAGCCAGCAGATCTCGGACATGCAGTGGATCCTCTCGGACGGCACCAGCCTCACCAAGGACTACCAGTCCTCTGACGTGACGATGCGCCCGCTCATGAACATCATGAACAACCTTTCACAGGCGTATCAGAACTACTCCCGGAACAAGTCGCAGTACGAGTCCGATCTATCGCTCGACCTGCTCCGACTGGACGTGAGTCTGCGGGACGTGCAGTCCAACAGCACCATTCGCGACGACAAGGACTTCCTCACCACTCTCCATTGAGTGCGGCGAGGAAGTGACGCATCCCGCTACCTGGCGTTGATCCGGAAAGGAAAACGACATGGCCACCGACAAGCCAAATCGGAGTCCCAGGAAGGGGACGACGAAGGACCAGCCGAGCACGTCGGTGAGTCAGGCGATGCCCCGGCAAGGTCGCGGGACCAAGAGCCTCGGCCCCGAGGAGGGCATCGAGAAGCCTCCCGAGGGCAAGGCCAGCGTGCCCAAGCAGCTCCCGGGGCCGGGAGCTGCTTCTTCTGGTCCTTCTGGCGCGGCGAACACTGCGCCGAAGATGCCGGATGCGGCAGACACCGCAGAGACCGCAGGCAAGGCGGCCGGTGCCGCGAATGCCGGGTCGAAGATCAAGCAGGGCATGAACGGCGTCGCCGGGAACATGGCCGGAGGCGCGGCCCAGAAGGCGATCGAGGGAGACGGCAGCAGCGCGACTCGCCGTAACGCCGGGCGTTACGCAGGAGCTGCCGTCTCCGGTGCCGTGGCCGGCGCACAGGCTGGCGGGCTTCCGGGAGCCGCCGTTGGCACAGCGAAGAACGTCGGCGTCGAGGGGGCCCAAGACGCGGTCAAGGGCGTGTCCAAGGTCACCGGCGGCAGCCCGGACGCCAAGCCGGCCGACCAGCGCGAGCTGGGTGCCGGCGGCACGGGCTACGAGCGCGGTGCGTCGAAAGACGACGAGGGCCTGGGCTCGAAGGCGGCCAAGGGCGTCGCCGTCGGCGGTGGCGCGGCTGCTGCTCCGCCGGCCATGGGCGTGGTCATGGCCATGGCCTTCCTGAACTGGTTGAAGTCCATGTTCTTCGCCGCCATGGCGATGGCCGTCAACGCAGGGAAGCTGCTGTGGACGCTCATCGTCAACATCGCCAAGGCGGTCGGTCATGCGATCGCTGCGCCGTTCATGGCGATCGGCAGCTTTATAGCCAAGGGGGCCGGCGCGGTCCTGGGCGTCACCGTTACGGCGACGACGACCTCTGTAGCGGCAGCCATGTCGGGCGCGGTCGCGATGACCGCCACCGTGGCCCTGTTGGGCACGGTCTTGACCGGCGTCCTCAACTCGACGGCGCTGACCGAGGGCAGCATCGACGCGAACGGGACGGCGTGCGTCGTCAACGCGGGTAGCGTCGGCAACGGTTCCGGGGCCACCGTCCCGGCGGACGTGGAAAAGAACGCCAAGGAGATCTACTCGGTACTCAGCAGCTGGGGGATGCCGAAGGAGAACATCGCGGGCATCCTCGGCAACTGGTCGCAGGAGTCCGGGATCGACCCGACGAGCGTGCAGAACTTCCCCACGGGGACGTATGCCATGACCGCCAGGAAGGCCAGCGCCGCACAGAACACGGACAACGGCATCGGTCTCGGGCAGTGGACGTTCGGCCGCAACACGCTGCTGCGCCAATACGCGAAGAGCAAGGGCATCGACTGGTTCACGATCAAGGCCCAGCTGGCCTTCATGGTCGACGGGGACAATCCGGGCGATGTCACGGTCTTCAAGGACATGCTCAAGACGTCGCAGGGCTCCCCGCGTGCGGCCGCGCTGCACTTCCACGAGAACTGGGAGCGCTCGACTGACGGCGCGGCGGGGCTCACCGCACGAGGTGACAACGCCGAGATGTGGTTCGGCAAGATGAGCGGCTGGTCGGTCGACAGCTCGATCGTGGGCGGGGTCAAGAACATCGTCGGCGGGATCATCGAGAACATCGGCAACGGCATCAACACGATCCTGGGCAACTGCAGTACCAAGGGCGGTACTTCTGTCTCATTGAAGGACGGCGGGATGACCCAGGAAGAGGCTCAGGCCCTCGTAGACCTCTTCAACAAGGAGGGCGACAAGTTCCTCGACGACCGCTACGGCGACCAAGGTGGTCCTGGCTCGTGCGGGAGTAATCACGCGCAGAACTGCACATCGTTCTCGACCTACTTCGTGAACAAGTACACGACGTTCCAGACCTACCCGGCCGGTGACGGCAAGGAGACGGCGTACACGATTGCCAGGGTGACCGGCAAGCAGATGTCCTCGACTCCGACGGCCTACTCGGTGGGCTCCGCCCCGGGCAGCACCCCCGCCGGCCACACTCTCGTGGTGCTCGGCATCCAGGGCGACAAGGTCATCCTCGGCGAGGCCGGCTACTGCGCTTACATGGGTCGGGTTCGCGTCGACAGCGCGGCGCGGATGGCGGCCGAGGGCTGGAAGTTCGTGGACATGTCGGATTCGATGCTCCCCTCCGGCAAGATCAAGACGGTCTGATGCATTGCATCTGATCTGGGAGTGAGAAGCCGGTGCCGGGCGATCTGGGCACCGGCTTCTTCATGTCCGGTGCAGGCCCTGCGTGCCGGCTTCGCTTTTCCGATCCCTTATCGAATGGATTCAGAGTCGGTCTCGAATGCCTTTATAGATAGACTTGAGTCGTTTATGAGAGCAATGTGGAGTGAGGAGTGCGTTCCGTGACGACAGCCCATGACGAGTCCGAGAGCACGGGCCCCGAGCAGGAGACCGGGTCGATGCCCGAAGAGAAGCCCGCGGCACCGAAGACGCGCAAGAAGGTCACCGGAGCTGAGCTCGAAGAGCGCTTCGCGAGCTGGACGATGCGCCAGCGCGAACGGGTCCAGACACGCAGCCCGGAGGACAACGCGCGCCTGATCCGACGCAGCGTGACCGCAGTGATGGGGGTCGGGATCCTCGCCCTGGTCGTCGCCACGGGCGTGGCCGGCGAGAGCTTCAAGGCGAGCACGGCGGACAACGAGGCCCAGATCGTCCAGCTCAAGGGACAGCTGGATGATGCCCGGTCCACGCCCGTGAAGGCGGACGCCGGCGCGCAGTTGTCCAGGCTCACCGAGGCGGCAGCCGCCGACGCGAAGGAGGTCGCGACCGGGGAGCAGACCTTCGCCACGTTGTACCACCAGGCCAGCGTCCAGCCCAGCCGGAACAACGGGGCTCCGAACCAGGCCACGCTGGAGATCATCAAGCACCGCCGGGACATGGCAGCGCTGTTCAGCAAGGACTCCTTCCTGGTCAGTGACAAGGAGGCGTACAGCACCTCGTCGCTGACGCCGTTCGATGCGACCACCGAGATCGATCCGCGCCACGCCTGGTACATCCGCTACGCCGGCCAGAACGCAGCTGCCCCGAGCACGTACGCATGGAAGGTCGAGACGGTGATGCCCGATCTGAGCGTGAAGGACGGCTCGGGCGCGACGAACCAGGCAAAGGTCGTCTGGCTGTGCCGAGACACGAAGAGCGGCGAGGTGCTCGCCTGGGCGAGCGCGCGCTACGTGCGCAACGCCACGACGGGGGCCTTCGGCCACTTGGCGCTCGTGATGACCGCCGCTGGGGCTCAGTACGAGAACCCCGCGATCAAGATGCCGGCCGGGTCCGGAGTCCCTGAACTCAGCGGCACGGGCACACAGAAGAAGGGCGGGAAGCGATGACGGAGCAGACGGCAGCATCCACGCGGCGGGGATTCTTCCGACGCAACCTCTCGGTCCTGGTGACGGCAGCGGTCCTCACGGTCGTCGCGACAGTTGCCGGTGTGACCTGGGGCAGCCAGCACGCGGCCCTGGCTGGGCAGGAAGCCCAGATCAACGACGTCGAGGGACATCTGGCAGGCATCCAGAAGAAGAACGCCGAGCAGGTGAACGCGGACGTTATGGCGGCCCTGGGTGTCAGCCAGAACCGGCTGAGCACCGACGGTGAGCGCATCAAGTCGCTGCTCTCGATGGCCTTCACGTGGGACTCGGGACAGAGCTACGAGGCGGCGCGCGAGAGCCTGAAGAGCCGGTTCGGCCTCACCGAGAACGAGACGTTCCTGAAGTCATTCATGCCTCCGTCGAGGTTCAACGAGGACTCCCAGGGGCGGCGTTACTACTACATCGACACGGTCGGCCTGAACTCGGCCCTCGGCGCGGATCCGGACATCGAAGTCGTCGACGTCAAGGCGGGCGTCTACACCTACGCCGCCCTGGCCGATGTCGAGGTCACCTCCGACGCAGTGACCCAGAACAAGTCGAGCAAAGCCAGTGTCACGGCGCACCGGCACGCGCTGCTCTTCGTCACGGTCGACGCCCAGGGCAAGGTCTCGAATCTCTCCGGCGTCCCGGCGAGTGGCGAGACTCGCCATTCCGGATAACCGAGACTCCCTTTCGACTCGTCTCATTGATAGAGTTGCACTGATATTCGAGTGAAGCGGCGAGTTGAGGACCAATGGCATCGACACAGACCGATGAGTCGGGTGGGAGCGCAGTCCGCAAGACGCGCTTCGTCGCGACGTCCGCGTCCTCGCAGGAGGGCGCGGACACTCCTGAGCAGACGGAGCCCGCGGGCGGCCTGCGCAAGCGCACCCTCGTGGCCGGCGTGAGCATGGGTGTGGGCGCACTGCTGTGCTTCGTACTCTCCGCGGGGTTCTCCGGCGGTCAGAGCGCGGTGAGCGATACGGCTGCGCCGGAGATCTCCTCTCTGCAGGAGCAGATCAGGATCACCGAGGCGAAGACGGCGGCGCTGCCGAAGGCCGACGACGCCGAGCGTGGTCTGACCGCGGCCCTGACGGCGGCTGGTCAGGTCGCAAAGCTGCAGAACAACTACCGCTACCTGACGCCCAGCGTGGCAGCAGACGGCGGCACGCTCGACACGGCGACGCCTCAGTCGACACTGCGCAACCTCATCCCCTACTTCGCCCCCTCGGTGCACCAGGCGAACCTGGGACCGTGGTACCTGCTCGCCAGTGACAGGGACGTGGCAGCCGGCGTCGGGATCCCGATGAGCTTCAACTCCGGCTTTGAGTGGGTCGCCCAGGTGCCCTACCTGGTCAACGACGACAGCACCATCACGGTGACCTGGCTGGCGAGGGAGACCAGGACCGGTGCGGGCGAGAAGCCGGCGGTGCTGGCCTGGGCCCGCGCCGACTACGACCTGGTCCGCAAGGCGTTCGTGAACATCCAGACCGACACGACGGCCACCGGCGAGGCCCTGAAGCAGGAGGTGAAGGCACCGTGAACGAGGAGATCAAGGACAAGCTGCGCCAGCACGCCGGGAAGATCCTGCTCGGCGGTACCGGGGCGCTGCTCGCGCTCTCGGTGGTCACGCTCGGAGCCAGCCTGCTCAGCGACGGCCCGGCCGCGTCGGACACCCAGGTCGATGCGGTTGTTCAAAAGCTCGAAAGCAACCTCGGCGACGCCCAGGCCAAGCTCGCAACACAGCACACGGCGCTGCTGGTTCAGCTGCCGGGCATGGACATCGAGCGGGTGAACCGTGACAGGGCGACGGGCCGGTCCCTCCTGCTCAGCCTCACCGACAGCTCGACGTCGACCCGGACCGTCAAGGAGCAGCAGGTACTACTCGACGCGCGCTACGACTTCCTCGACCACAAGTCCCGGGTGCTCACCGAGTTCGTGCCGGAGTGGATGACGGCGACCGCAGCCACGAAGGGCGCTGGGACGACGTACACGCTCGCTGATCTGGACATCGGTGTGAGTCGGGTGCAGGGCCTGAACTACTCCTACACGGGGGTGGCCCGGCTCGATCCAGTCCGCGTCGGACCGGATCAGAACAGCGCTGCCAAGAGCGAGTTCCTGGTCTTCACCTACTCCACCTCTCACGACGGCACGGTGATGTCGCTGGACGCCTATCGGGCCTCCAGCAAGACCCGCGACACCCTCGCTGCCGCCAGCGAGGAACAGCCCTCCCCCAAGCCGACCGGGTGAGCAAAGCGCCCACCGCTTCAGCACGCACCCCAGAAGACCCCGACGAGACATAAGGACACGAACATGTCGACCCAGACCCTGGAGAAGACCGAGACGACCGCCCCGACAAGCACGGCCGCGACAGCGAAGAAGACCACGGCGAAGCCCGCGAAGGAACAGAAGGACTCGAAGCTGCGCACCGGATGGCGGCGTCTGGCCCCGAAGAAGGAGACCGGCAGGTTCTCCGTCGTGGTGTGGGCGGGGTTCTTCCGGGCCATCGTCCTTCTCGCCGACTACCTGCTGGCGTTCATCACGGCCACGGTCATCATCCCGCTGCTGGGCGCATGGCTGCACCAGCAGTCGGGCGCATCCCGGGGTGCGCTCAGTGCGGACGGAACCATCGCCATGTGGCTGATGCCGCTCCTCTTCCTGGTCGCACTGCTCGCCGCGGGCGAGATCGTTGTGATGCGCGGCATGTGGCGCTGGGCAACGCGGATGATCGCGAAGATCCGGGACGCCCGGGGCGAGGCGACCGGGGCCGACGTCACACCGAAGTCCACGACCAGGACCACCAACCAGAGCAAGACCAACCGCAAGAGGAGCAAGTGATGCGCACCGCAGGACTGACGATGAACGACGTATGGGCCCGCCGTGTCCGGCGTGAACGAGGAGTGGAGACGTACCGGCTGGAGGGGGTGACCGCCGAGCTCGGCGTCATGGTCGAATCGCTCGACCTCAAGCACCGGGGCAAGGAGGAGAACTACCGCCCCTATCTACACATGACGGGCGAGCTCCGCTCGGTCACCCCGGCCAAGGTCCTGCCGTTTGGCATCTCCCAGGTGACCTACTCCCCCGGCCAGGGCGAGAAGGTAGACGCCTTCTACGAGTTCGACGACCAGCAGCTGGTCGTGCTCGCCAGCAAGGGCTACTTCACGAGCGGCTTCGCAGTGCCCGAACAGGTCACCGGGATCGAGTGGGAGCTGCCGGCCACGGCGGACATGCTTGTCCTCGCTCCGTCGGGGGCGCAGACCGAAGACGATACGCCCGTGGTCTTCACCCAGATCCACGACATCGGAGGCCTGGAGATCGATCTCGAGTCCAGCGGCTACGACCTCGCCGGCTACTTCGCCGACCACTCCACGGACGGCGTCCCGCGGGCTGAGGCCGTAGTCGATGCACGCGGGCTGAAGGCACGTTCAGACGCGATCAACTCGCTGTTCACCGAGGACGAGCTGGGCCTGGACACCGAGGTCAAGCAGGTCGTCGGAGCGCTCGTGCCTGAGGCAGCGCCGGTCACTGACGGCATGAGCGCGCGTCTGCAGCAGATCGAAGCGGAGATCGCCGCCGAACGGGAGCAGTACCAGACCGAGCGCGCGAGCACCGAAGGCACCACGGAGAACCTCTACCGGGAGCGCGTGGCTGGGGCTCTGCACCGGGCCGAGGAGCAGAAGGAGCCGTTCGCTCCCCCGGTTCCGGCCCGTGAGGCGCAGCGCGACCTGAACCTGGATCTCGACCTGGAGCTGGAGGAGCAGGAACAGGAGACCCGACGACGTGAGGTCAAGCCCGCTCCGAGCCTGGACGAGCGCAAGCGCCACGTGGCCCAGCGTGCGGCCGATCTGGACTTCGGCGAGGACGGCGAGCAGAGCCTGGGGTCCTGAGGACGGATCAGGCATGACGAGCACGGCCCCGGCCGCGGGCGAACAGCAGCCGGGGCCGTAGTGCATCGGTACCGAGACAAGAGGGAGAGCGACGATGGGTCTGAAGCAGGACATCATCGTGGTCAACGAGTTCAGTGTGCCGCTGCCCGGCGGCAAGGGATCGCGCGGTGCGACGCCGGGTGACTACGTCACCCGGTACATGGCCCGCGAGCAGGCGACCGAGTCGCTGGCTCCCATCCAGCGCCTGCGCACCGACGATTTCATCATGCGCTACATGGCGCGGGAGTCGGCCGTCGAGCGCGCCGGTATCTCGCGGAGTGCGGCGAAACATGAGATGCGCCAGGCCCAGGGCGACGGCGGCGTGGCCTTCGGCTACGGCTCGGTCTCACTCTCCGACGAGCAGCTGCGCGCGGCAGGCAACGACATCCAACAGCACTTCGAGAACGGCAAGACCGTGCTCAAGACGGTGCTGTCCTTCGACGAGGAGTACCTGAGGAAGCACCGCATCGTCGATCAGGACTTCCACTGCGAAGCTCGCGGCGACTACCGCGGCCACATCGACCAGATGAAGCTGCGCCTGGCGATCATGCACGGTCTGGAGCGGATGAGCTCAGGCACCAGCGGCTTCGACGACCTGCGCTACGTCGGGGTCATCCAGGTCGACACCGAGCACGTGCACTGCCACCTGGCCATGGTCGACGCCGGCCGAGGCCAGGTGACGAAGACCGGTACGCAGCGCGGCAAGCTCCTGGACCGGCACAAGTCCAGGCTCCGCCGCGGTGTTGACGCCTGGCTCGATGAGAAGCAGGCGGTGGCTCATCTCTCCAGCGCCGTCGGCTACGAGCGGCGCAACGTCACCACCTTCATCAAGCGGTGGGCGCACGAGCGGATCCGCGCCGAGTCCCTGCCGCAGTTCCTGCTCGCCTGCCTGCCGGCAGACCGAACGTTGTGGCGCGCCGGCTCGAATGACGCCCGCATGCGCAAGGCGAACCAACTGGTGACCGAACTCGTGAAAGAGCAACTCGACCGTGCCGGGTCCCCGATGCCGGAGGCCATGGAACGCATCGTCGACTACGCCAACGAGCGCCGCGCGAAAGAGTTTCTGAGCACGGAGGAATGGCAGAAGCTGGTCGAGCAGGGACGTACGCAGATCATGGAGCGCGCCGTCAACGGCATCTACCAGATGCTGCGGGCCATGCCGGAGTCGGAGCTGCGGGTGCGCACGCCGATGCTCGAAGTCATGGGGATGGACTACCAGCAGATGGCGGCGCTCGCCGCGGACCGGCAGAGCGAAGACGAGAATGCTGAGGCCGACTTGGTCTCCTTCGGCTTCCGACTGCGCAGCTACGCCTCACGCCTGCAGCATCACCGGGAGAAGGCCGGGGTCTACCGCGACCTCACGCACCAGTGGGAACAGGCCGAGAACGCCGGCGTCGCCGCCGAGGACTCGCGCCCGCTCTACGACTTCTACCGCTTCGAGGAGAACTACCACCGGCGGCTGATGAGCAAGTACCGGCACTTCCTGCCCTTCCTCGGAGACGCCGGCCAGTGGTACGAGCAACAGCAGGACGTGGCGACCTACGGCCAGCGGCTGCTCTCGCTCATGGCGCTGCGCGCGGATGCCTCCCTGCAGCGGATGAAAGACTCCGAGGAGGCAGAGAACCTGGGCCGGACGATCTACGATCAGCCCGGCGGCCGGCTTCTGACCGAAGGCAAGCGCGGCCGGGCGGTGCTGGACGCGCGCATCCGGACGATGAAGCAGTCCTACGACCAGAAGCTGGACGGCCTGCGGGCTGACCTCGCTTCCTCCGGCCTGGTGCTGCGCGTGGGGTCGAGCGCCGAGGACCAGGCGAGTACGGAGACGGACGCGGTCAGCACGGACTTCAAAATCGTCGGCGGTGCCGCGTATGACTTCGACGAGGTCAAGGCCCTGGACCTGCACCACCTGGGCTACGACTTCGTCACCGACGTCGAGATCGGGCCGCACGCACACCAGACCTTCGTCGAGACGACCAGGGACCGCCGGCGGCTGCTGCTGGCGGCGATGGACTACCTGGACCAGTCCGGCCAGGCCGAGGCAATTCCCGATCTGCCAGTGGACGATGTCGCGGCGATGACACGGGTCTCCCGGGAGCTGACACCTCAGCCGACGGACGAGGAATCCAGCGCCCTTGTGTTGCGCTCCCGGATCGCGGAGCTGCGCGCCGAGCGCGAGCAGGCCGAGCGGCTGCGGCGGTCCAAGGCTTCGTCACTGGACGCCGGCCTCGTCGTGCGGGTCCAGGCCCAGGTCGATCAGGCTGTGACCACAGCGGATACCGGGATGGCATTCGACTCGCAGTCACCTCCCATCTCGACTGACTTCCAACGCGAACACAAAGACTAGTCGTGATTCTTGTCGAATGCTCTATAACAGTATTAGCGTGAAGAGCGTTCGGCGGGATCAATGCCCTGTCCGGACGATGTGACTGATCGCGGCCGACTTGTCAGAGGGCAGTCGGAACGAACGGAAGGAAAAGATCATGGCACTTCTCAAGGGCAAGGGCGCGATGACCGGAGTCAACCTCATCGCGAAGGTCTACAAGAACGGCGTCACCAAGGACGGCAAGTCCCAGTACGCCGACGTCCAGCTCGACGCTCGAGATCCGCGCGGTCCGGAGCAGACGAACCTGCACCTGAAGTCCGATCGGGTTCAGGGTGAGGGCGGCAAGGTCCGCTACAACAACGGCGCTCCGTACTCCACCGGTCAGATGGAGGAGATCATCAAGGCCGCGGGTCCGAACACCGAGCCGATCCTGAACAAGGACGGCAACGAGGTCGGCACCATCTACGGCTTCAAGGGCAACGTGATGCCCGCGACGCGCGGCACTGGCCTGGTGGTCAACACCAAGTCCGTCGAGGCCTCCGAGTTCAAGGTCGACGACAAGACGCTGGACAACCAGTTCGCGTCCATGCGCGCCGCCCGCGAGGCACGGGCGGCGGCCAAGGAGTCGCAGGCTCAGGCCCCTGCTCCCGAGGTCAAGCAGGAGCAGGCAGCCGAGGTCGAGGTCGACGAGCCGGCGGTCGGCTGAGACCGAGGTCGAGTCAAGCCTGATTCGAAAGGCCCCTGGATGTCACCTGGCGAACTCGCCGTCATCGCAAGCGGAATGCTCGCCGTCGGCCTCGCTGCCATGGGTGCCTCGACGTACTCGCGGCACCGCTCCCGTCAGGGCGATCAGCCGGCTTCGCACGGCTGATCCACAGATCCCTAGCGCGTCCGCTGCGCTGGGCGGGGCCGCGCCTCCAGCGGCCCCCGCACCTCGACGAACACCTCCAACCGAAGGGTTCTTCTCATGCGATCCGCCATCCGCAACGCCGTCATGACAACGACGGCCACCTCAGTCCTGCTCGGCGGAATCGCCGCGGCGGTCACTCCAGCCTCCGCGGTCGGCTCGGCCGGCTGTACCCGCAACGACCGAAACCACTCCGTTTGGGGCCCCAACCTGGAATGGCCGGCCATCCGCACCGGCCCGGGCGTGGCCTACAAGAAGAAGGGCCAGCTCGACTCCGCCGGCGAGTTCTGGGTGGAGTGCTCCGCCAAGAACAAGTACGGCAACCGCTGGTACTACGGCAAGTCCCTGTCCAGCGGCTCGTACGGCATGAAGGGCTGGGTCGCCGCCAGCTGGTTCTAGCACCACCGCGCACCGCCGACGCGACGCGCCCCCAGACCGCTCCCTCGCGGAGCGATGGGGCCGATGCGCCGTGACCTGACCACGTGCCAGGCCCCGCCTTCCAGGCCTCGGCGATGCCGGCGCCCGACATCGCGTCCATTGCCTGACCACCTACCTCTCGCCGAGGCACACCCCTCCCCAACCGCACCTCCTTTATGGAGGTTTGTACATGTCTGCACGTCGCATAGCCGTGCTCGCCGCCACCGCGGCCGGAGTCCGCCGCCGCCGCAGGCCACCGGCCTGAACCTCAACCACGTCCACCGCACGCAACACACCGCACAGAACATCTCCACCGTCACCGTTCCCGGAAGGAACCTCAGCATGTCCCCATCCACGCGCCTTGCCCACCTGCGTCCGCTGGCGCTCACGGCCCTGAGCACCGCCGCGGCGCTCGCCCTCGGCGCGTGCAGCGCAGGCTCGGACACCGGCAGCGCCGGCAGCACTGGCAGCCCGACGCCGAGCGCGAGCCGCACCCCCGCCCCCAAGGGAGCGATCAGCAAGGCGGCCGCCCAGCAGGTGGTCGACCACTTCCAGGCCGTGAACAACGCCGCGAATGCCGCACGGGACGCCAAGCTGCTGGGCACCGTAGAAGCAGGGGTTCCCTACGCCCAGGACCAGGGCGTTTACAAGCAGTGGAAGACGTGGACGGCGAAGAAGCAGAAGACCCACTCAAGCCCGTTCGCGTACGAGAACCGCCAGTACATCATCCCGGCCGACGGCACGTGGTTCGCCATGACGGCCACCTCCTCCGACGGCGACAAGTCCCGCGGCGTGTTCGTCTTCGACAAGGCGGACGGCGGCCCGTACAAGATGTCCGGGGCGGTCTGGCTGGGCAAGAAGACCACACTGCCCAAGATCGCCGTCGACCGGCGCGGGCTGGCCGAGAGCGTCGACCCCGCACAGCAGGTCGGTGCGCTGGCTCCGAACCAGCTCCGCACCGCGTACGAGGACCTGTGGGAAACCGGAGGGGCGCAGGAGGGCAAGAAGCTGGCCTCCACCGCGGAGACCAAGGAAGCCATCAGCAGCTACTGGCACTACAAGTCGCACGGCACCGGCAAGGACGACCAGACCGGAAAGAACATCGCGGACAGCTGGTTCGTCACCGCGGAGCCGGCCTCCAGCACGGTGTACGCGCTGCGGCTGGCCAACGGCGGAGTCCTTGCTGTCGCCGGGACCGCGCACACCCAGAAGACGGTGGTCAAGCCGCAGTACCCCAATGGCTACCTCCATGCGGGCGAGGCACAGATCGCCCTCGGCGCCAGCGGGAGCGGCGAGATCTACTCGATCAACGACACGTACCAGGGGCAGCTCCTGGCCGCACTCACCCCGCAGAGCGCGCAGGTGATCGACGGCGAGTGGGAGCAAGTGGGCTCCGCGAGCACCCAGCGGTAGCGACGCGGCGGACATGCCGCCCTCCTCTGTTCCGTTCCGGGCCACTTGGCTCACTACACACAGGGAGCTGTTTTGCTGCACCACAAGATCGCGCTGCGTCGCACTGCACCCGCGGCCGTCCGGTACATGAGCGGCGAGACGATCGTCCCGGGCAAGCAGGAGGCGGTCCGCGACCCGACCGGCCCGTCGTCGTCGACGTGTACCGGGGACAGGCGTTCGCGGCGCTGTCCCCGACCGGCAAGCCGCGCGTGCTCGGCGCCGAAGAGAATCTGGTGGGTTCCAAGTGACCGGCCGCGAGACGTCCGGACAGCAGCCGCGTGGGCCCGGCGGCGTGCCGGAGGACGAGTTCGAGCCCGTGTACACCCCGCCGGCCTGGTACCTGCAGAACGCCTCGCCGTCGGAGCTCGGTGCCTGGGCGGAGCAACTTCCCCCCCCGTTACCTTTTTCGCGGCTCCGCAATGGGGCCTCCGGCCTTCGGGCCCGGCATGACTTCCCCCCCTTGTTGTTCATGATCCGGGGGGTGGTGTCGCCGGGTCCGGAGGCATCGACGGACCGCTGATGAGGGGCTTGAGCACCGGCTTCACCCGAGCTGGAAGAGCTCTCCGTAACGTGGATGTGGCAGCTCGGTGCCGAGGCAAGGCCGGACGAAGCGTGATGGAGGGGCCTGCACGTGATCGACACCAGCGACATCGACGTCTTCCTCGGCCTGGACGTCGGCAAGGGCGAACACCACGCCACCGCCGTCACCCCGGCCGGGAAGAAGGCGTTCGACAAGCGGCTGCCCAACACTGAGCCCAAGCTCCGCGAACTGTTCGCCAAGCTGAAGGCCAAGCACGCGTGGTGAACAGCCGTCCCGACGGGGAAACAAGCAGCTCAAACGGGCCTTCTTCCTCTCCGCGTTCGCCGCCTTGGGCGACCCGGCCTCCCGGACCTACTACGACAAGAAGATCGCCCAGGGCAAACACCACACCCAGGCCCTGCTCTGCCTCGCCAGGCGCCGGGCCGACGTCCTGTTCGCCATGCTCCGCGACGGAACCTTCTACGAACCGCAGCCGTCCGCCGCGGTCACCTGACCTGCGGGTCTGCGAGGAGAACGACACGATCAGCCTCGACGTCGAAACCGAGCATGGGACGGCCATAGTCGCCTTCCGGATCCATCAGCACCGGCTTGCCCAACCGTCGCCCGATCTCCCGAAGGAAGCCGCAGAACACATCAAGTCGGTCCTGACCCTGCAACTCCCGCAGGTCGATGTCGAAGTCGACTTCATCGTCGGCATGGAAACGGAAGATCGCCAACACATCGGCCGTCGGCCAGACCCGCAGGTCCGGGCACTCGGCATCCGCCGGGCGGGACAGCACGGCCTCCGCCCGGGGCATCGGAAGCACCGTCTCTCCTTCGGAGTACTGGCACTTCCAGCCCTTCTCCGCGACAAGATCGAGGACCGCCTGCCAGTCCTCCACCGAGGCGCTCGGGACACGCACGTCCGGCAACGACCCCATCAATTCCGGGTCGAAGAAGCACTTCACGTCATCCCACAGCAGGTCGGCCACCCCGCCATGCTGCCCGGCTCGTTGACCCACCGCACCCCCGTTTCCCTTGACCAAACACATAGGGGCACCCCCCCCCGCGGCCACGCCCCTGCTCCTGGTGCCCGTGTGTGGGAACGCTCTGCCGTACCCCGATGGCAGGATGGGGCCATGGCTGACCGCGTAGACAACTTCCTTGAGCAGAACGCCTCGTTCATCGCCGGTGAGCCCGTGGTGAAGGCGATCGTCAGGCGCTACCGCGAGGCGGTCAGCGCTGGCAACAACGCCACCGCCACGGCGCTCGGTGAGCTGATGCTTGAGGTCGCCGAACCGCTCAAGGGCTTCACCGGCTACCGCGAGGAGTGGCCGAAGCCCTGACCTGCGACACGCCCGGAGTCCCCTGGAACTTCAGGGGACTTTTTGGTGCCCGGCATACGTTCTGACCTGCGGTTTCAAGCAGTCCGGCAGAGTTGCACCTGCCTTCAGCAAACTGCGGGCTCCAGCGGCGAATTCGCAGGCCGGGCCCAGAACGCACGGCGGGCCGCGTCACAGCTATCCGTCGGCGCCGGCACCGGGCAAGCCGGGATCGCGGTTCAACCCGGTGGTGCGTGAGCGCCAGCCTCAGACTCGGGAGCCAGCGGCTCCCGCTCCCGGGGTGATCACCTCCGCGGACGCGCCGAAGGCTTCACCCTCGTTCGGCGCGGACCTGGTCGGACGTATGGGCGCGGTGGTGGGCAAGGCCGGCGCGGAGGGGAGCAACAAGGCCCCCGCCACCGAGCGCTTCAACCACCAGTTTGAGCAGCCCCCGACGCCGGAGGACAGCGAGCCCGGGTACGACGGGTGAGCGACCCGCGACCAGTGCACGGAACGAAAGGCCCCGGAGTGGACTCCGGGGCCTTTCGCATCCCCCATTCAATACCCTATTGAATGCGACTCGTGATAGGATTTCGACTGATTTTCCAGTTGAATTTTCAGTCCAGTCGAGAGGTCTTGCGCGGCATGTTCCACGAGGCACAGCTCGATGAGCGCTACCCACTCCTGTCCAAGCTCTCGGAGCCACTGAAGAAGGCCGAGCGCGACATCGTCGGCCGTGAGCACGAGACGATGCAGCTGCTGGCCTCGATGAGCCGGCCCGAGCTGTGCAATGCGCTTCTGCTGGCCGAAGCCGGAACGGGTAAGACCGCATTGGTCCAGGCCACGATGTTCATGGATCCGGATCGCCTCTATCTCGAAGCGGACCCGGCGCGCATGATCTCCGAGGCGGGCAACGCCGAGAACATGGCCGCGATACTCAAGGGCTTCTTCGACGAGGCTGAGCGCTTCGTCAAGGACGAAGCGCACGAACTGGTCCTTTTCATCGACGAGTTCCACCAGATCATCCAGCTCTCAGACGCCGCCGTCGAGGCGATCAAGCCGGTCCTCGCCGCCTCGGGGACCCGTGGCATCAGGATCATCGCGGCGACGACCTACGAGGAGTTCCACCAGCACATTTCGTCGAACCAGCCGCTCGTCGAGCGCTTGCAGCGCATCAACCTCAACCCGCCGGGCCAGGAGACGACGATCACCATCCTCAAGGGGATGGCCGAGCGCTACGGGGTGGCCGACGAGTTCTACGACGACCACATCTTCCGGCAGATCTACGAGTACACCCAGCGCTACATGCCGGCCAGCGCCCAGCCACGCAAGTCCATCCTCGTGCTCGACTCCATGGTCGGCTGGCACCGGTTTACTCATCGGCCGATGGACCGGGACCTGCTCTCGGATGTACTCCAGGAGTCCCTCGGCGTCAATGTGGCCTTCAAGGTCGACGGCGCAAAGATCAAGCAGCAACTGGACACGAAGGTGTTCAGCCAGGACCTGGCGACACGTGCGGTGGCGAGACGGCTGCAGCTGTCGGTGGCGGACCTGAACGACAAGGGAAAGCCGATGGCGAGCCTGCTGTTCACGGGCTCCACGGGCGTCGGCAAGCTCTGCGTCGATTCGACGCGTGTTCCAGTCTATTCGTGGGACGGCACGGTCGCGTGGAAGCGTCATGGGGATCTGGTTCCCGGGGACTTCGTGTTCGGTCGTCACGGTCGACCGATCGAGGTGCTCGGTCACTTCCCGCAGGGCATGCAGGACGTCTACCAGGTCACGCTGTGGGATGACCGCACGCTCGACGTCGGCGGTCTGCACCTGTGGACGGTCTACACGGCTAAGCAGCGCTCCAACAAGCACGCCGGCAAGGACGTGGAGCCGGTGACGTTGACGACCTTGGAGATGCTTGAGCGTGGCGTGGTGCGCACGTACGCCGGGGACCCGCGCGAGCATCTCAAGTTCTTCATTCCCGCCAACGAGGCGGTCGAATGGCCCGAGCAAAACTTGGGGGTCGACCCCTACGTCCTCGGTGTGCTCATTGGCAATGGGTGCCTTACGGAGTCGCAGCTGACGCTGTCCTCGGCCGCGGACGACGCGGATCAGACCGTGTGGACGGTCGGCGAGTGGCTGGGGTCGGAGCCGAAGCAGGCAGGCAACGGCTACAGCTGGAACTTCCCAGCCGGATGGGCGCATCCCAATGGCCGGGGCGAGGCTCTGCACCAGACGAAGGACGTTCTGGCTTCCGTCCCGGAACTCGTGGGCACCTACTCCGCTGACCGCCGTATCCCGGAGGCGTACAAGCACGCCTCGGTCAAGCAGCGCTGGGCGTTGGTGCGGGGCCTGTTCGATACCGATGGGACTATCGACGGCACGTCTGGGCGCTTCAACGTGTCGTACTCGACCTCTTCGAAGGACCTGGCCGAGGATCTGCAGAACGTGCTCTTCTCGCTCGGCGTCTCGAACTCTGTGAAGACGTGGCGGCGGACCAAGGAGGATCGTCGCGAGCTGGTCGAGTACGACGTCCACGTCAAGGTGGGCAACGCGGACAAGGTGCAGTTCTTCGAGCTCCCGCGCAAGCGTGAGATCGCTGCGCGGGCGGCGCGAGAGACGTCGGGGCGCGAGCGCGTGAAGAAGTTTGACATGGTGGGCGTCAAGTCGATCGAGAAGCTCGATCATCAGGAGCGCTCTTCGTGCGTCTACGTGGCCGATGACGAGCACCTCTACCAGGCCGGCCAGTTCGTGGTCACGCACAACACGGAGCTCACGAAGCAGCTGGCGCGACTGCTGTTCGGTGACGACCAGCGGCACCTGATCCGGTTCGACATGACGGAGTACGCCGAGGACTCGTCGTTCGCGGCGTTCCGTTCTGAGCTCACCAAGCGCGTGTGGGATCTCTCTCATGCGGTGCTGCTTTTCGACGAGGTCGAGAAGGCCTCGGCGATGGTCACGCGCGTGCTGCTGCAGGTGCTCGACGACGGCCGACTCAATGACGACAACAACCGCGAGGTGAGCTTCCTCAACACCTACATCGTGCTGACGACGAACGCGGGCTCGGAGATCTACAGGGACATCGCGCAGTACGCGGCGGACGACACCGGGTCGGGCAAGCAACTGCTGGAGTACGAGAAGCTCATCCGCCGCTCTGTCTCCTCGACGACGGGCGACAACCGGTTTCCACCCGAGCTGCTGGGCCGTATCGACGCGATCGTGCCTTTCCAGCCGCTGTCGTTGCCGACGCAGCAAAAGATCGTGCGGAAGAAGCTGCGCCAGATGGTGCAGGAGGTGTTCGTCAAGCACAACGTGCGGGTCGACGTCGATGCGAGGGTCCTGCAGTACCTCATCGAGGACAAGGGCGACACCGACTCTGATGCCGGCGGTGCGCGTGCGGCTGTGGCGAAGCTGACCGACGAGGTCGCCACCGCGGTGGCGACCTTCCTTAACGAGCACCCCTCGGAACGACGGATCCGCATCGACGTCGTCGGCGACCTGGTCAGTGACGACAAGAACCTGCTGAGCTCCGACGCCTACGTCGAGGTCAGCGCGGTGCGATGAGCCGGTCGAGGACAGCGGGAACGAGTCGACTCGTGCGTCAATAGCCCTTTAATGCCCTATGATTGCCTACTCTTATAGGGCGGCGATAAGATACTCATAAACCAGATGAACTGTGTTTTGTTAGCGAAGGGGTCGAGCGTCAATGGGCATTCTGGGAGCGGCAGCGGTCAGCCAGAAGAAGGAACGGAAGAAGAAGCCCGACGAGCTTCTGGCCTCCGTGGTGAGAGAGACGGCGATCCCGGCGGCGGTCGAGCTGCTGCGGTCGAACACGCGGTTCGTCTTTCCCAGCGGTACGGCCTGGGTGATGCTCGTGCTTGCAGCTGACGAGATCGGCGGCTTGAGCAAGCGGCACGGCCGGGACGAGGCGAAGGGCTCGATCATCGAGCTCATCAGCTCCGACCAGATCCGCACGGTGGCCACGGCAGAGATGCTCGAAGAGGAGGTCTTCGGCATCATCCCCACCGACGAGACTCTCGCGCGCATGGAGGAGTACTCGCTGCTCACCGGCGCCACCTACGCCTGGGCCGTCGTGTGGCAGAAGCCCAGCGGCGATCTGCTCGTCGATCTGGTGAACGATGCGACCTTCGCGCAGGCGCGCTTTGTCGTTGCAGGTACCACGAGCCTCGCAGAAGCCGTGGGCAAGAAGGCGTGGGAGGAGCACAGCGGCCTGGTCGCCGAGGCTGGAGCCACTGCCCCCGCGGTCCTCGGGGAGGACGAGGGGGATGCGATCTTCGACGAGATCCCCGGTGTCGAGGGGGCTGACGAGGGCCTGGGCGACGAGCCGCTCTTCAGCGACGTCGTCGACGCGGATGAAGGGGCGGACGCACCCATGTTCGACGAGGACGCCGCAGGTATCGACGACGCGGGCACCGTCCCGGTCCAGTCGGAGTCGGACTACGACGGCGACGAGGTGGCCGGTTACGAGGGTTTCGACGAGACCGACGCCGGCTACGGCGTCGAGGGCGACCACCAGGAGGCCGGCGACATTGTGCTGCTGGCCGATCAGGCCCAGGTGCGCGACGTCATCGCCCGTCGGTTCCTCTCCGAGGAGCTGGACCTGGACGTCCGGCTCGATGAGTTCAACGCGACCTTCGCCATCGGCGCGCCGGTCGTGCAGATCGCTGTGCCCGAGGGCTCGACGGAGTGGCTCGGGGACCAGGTCGCCCAGCTCAACCGGCAGGCCAACGCAGACCTGATGCAGCTCCGTTCCGCGCATGAGGATGAGCTGCGTGCGCTCTACGTCAACCTCATGTCGGCGCACACCGAGCAGGTCATCCGCGATGTGGCCACCGACCGCGCGGGCTCCCGGTACAAGCTGCTGAAGGACGCCGCCGAGGCCGAGCACCAGCAGCGGCAGACGGAGAAGGATGAGAAGATCCGGGCCCGCCGGGCGGAGATCGTCAAGGACTACGAGTCGCAGGCCTCCAAGGTGGCCCAGCAGGCGGCGCTCTCGGCGGAACTGCAGTACAAGGAGCGCAACCGCTCGAAGATGGAGCGCGAGCAGATCGACTCCGTCGCCGAGATCGAGCGGGACATCGAGGATACCCACGCGCACAACCAGCAGGAGATCCTGCGGGTCCGGCGTTCGGACGCGACGCTGAAGATGCAGACCGGGCAGACGCGGGTCTTCGAGGTGCTGGCCGAGCGGCAGTCGGAGTACTTGGCGGCCGAGGAAGAGTGCCTGAACCAGTGGAAGTCCGAGATTCAGCGGATCGTCGACGACAACCGCAAGGCCGACATCGCCCAGTCCGAGGCGCTGGCCGAGCACCTGCGGACCACGGACGAGATCGGCGTCCTGCGCCGGGAGCAGCAGGACCTCCTGAAGTCGGTGCGCTCTGAGCACGCCGACCGGATCCGCCGGATGGAGGACGAGCTCGAACGCAACCGCAAGGACGCCATCACGCAGATGACGGCTCGGGACGCCGAGTGGCAGCACAACCTCGATCTGGAGAAGGAGAAGACCAACTCCCAGGTGGCGCGGGTCACCGACCTGCTCCATCAGTTGTCGACGGTCGAGGATTCAGTGGCCAGGCGGTATGAGGTGCGCCTGGCGGAGATGCACGCCGACAAGGAGTCCTACGCCAACGAGCTGGCTCGGGCCTCCGAGATGCAGAGCCGCTCGAACAAGATCCTCGTCGTCATGATCGTCACGCTCTCGCTCCTGATGGGCGTGGCCGGCTTCATCGTCGGGGTGGTCTTGACCCGTTGAGCGGACCGGTCATGACCGACGGGGTGATCTGACGGCGCATGGGGCGCGTTCCCCATGCGCCGTCGTCGTCTGCGCAGGCAGTCGCACTGGACAGCAGGACAGCAGAACGAGCGAGGCTCGAGAGTAAGGGATCACGATGGCCACGAACAGGCGGAAGGCGGCACGGCCGAAGGCGAGCAGCTGGGACAAGATCTCGGCGCGGACGCCCGGCGAGACGCTGACGAACCGAGACGTCTACGACAGCCAGCAGCTGGACCGCAGCACGTTCCTGACCCTGAGGTCGACCAGACCGGGCATCGTCGTCGCGGTGATTACCGGCGTGCTGGTGACGATCGTCGCCTGGGTCTTCTACTCGCTCATCGCCACGGCGGTGCTCTCGGTGGGCGCGTCCGTGGGTTCGGGCGTGCCCGGCAACGGCACCGGCAAGCCGAGCGCGTACTACGTCCAGGACACCACGACGGGTGCGGGCGGCTCGGTCGTGAAGTGCTACCGGCCCCTGACCAAGGACGGCAACCCGGACGTGAAGGCGAAGTGCTACACCAGCGCTGAGGCTGTTCCGGTCCCCAGCTGGTACACCGCGGCGAAGGACGGCAAGCCCAGCGCCGAGAGGCCAGCTGAGCCCAAGAAGAGCGCGACAACGGTCGGCGAGCAGCTGGCCGACGTCTCGGGGTTCAAGCTCTTCATCACGCTCGGCTCGGGTCTGATGGTCGCCCTCATCATCGGCACGTGGTTCTCGCGGAAGGTCGCTGCGGCGAACCTGATGAACACCACGAGCGACATCAACCAGTACCAGAACGACCAGCACATCTCCCTGCCGGAAGAGATCCAGCAGAACTACGACTGGTTCCCCGACGCCGGTGCTCACTCGAGCGTGCAGGTCAGCTCGATGCTCAGCCACATGATGCTCAAGAAGAAGGGTCTGGGTACCGTCGAGGTCGCCCAGCGCGCCAAGAAGGACGTCATCGACGAGGAGGGGAACCTCGTCTATTACGCCGGCGAGGTCATGGACGACGACGAGGGCGATCCGCTGACGCAGACCCTGCCGATCATCGACGAGGACTTCGGCGACGAGCTGTTCGAGGCATCCGGGCTCCCCGATGACAAGACCCTGCGGCAGAAGTACGACACGACGCGGATCCCGTACAACCCTGACGGCAAGAACCGGGACAAGCTCGGCTTCGGGTCGGATACGTACAAGACCGTCGCTGACCTGATCAAGGAGGACTGGACGTTCCCGGTGTACGAGGTCCAGCGCCCGGCCGGGGCGTACGTGGTCGATACCGCGCCGGTGAACACCATGGTGCTGGCCATCACCCGAGCCGGTAAGGGCCAGACGTACATCGAGCCGATCATCGACATGTGGTCGCGGGAGAAGAAGCCCTCGAACATGGTCATCAACGACCCCAAGGGCGAGTTGTTGGTGAAGAACTACGTGCCCCTGGTCACACGCGGGTTCGAGCCGGTGCAGTTCAACCTGATCAACTCCATGAAGACCGACATCTACAGCCCCCTGGGGCTGGCGGCCGACGCGGCGCGTGAGGGCAACTTCACCAAGTGCGCGCTGTACGTGGAGAACATCGCCGGGATCTTCTTTCCGCTCGACGGCGGCGAGGACCCGGTCTGGCCCAATGCCGCCAACAACGCCTTCAAGCGCGCGGCCTACGGACTCATCGACTTCTACCTGGAGGAGGAGCGGGAGCTGCGCAGCGCCGCAGCCGTGCTGAATATAGACCCGGCGCTGCTGGAGCAGAAGCTCGATGACCTCTGGGGCAAGGTCACGCTCTACAACTGCTACCAGCTTTTCGTGCAGATGAGCTCGAAGAAAATCAAGAACCCTGAGGCCGAGCTAGAGAAGCGGGTCAAGGCCGGCGAGTTCGAGAACAACGAGGACGCCCTGGCCGAGGAGCAGGAGAAGGCGGCGGCCCAGGCCTTCATGTGGGAGGGCAAGGCCGATCAGGACATGCTCAGCCTGTACTTCAACGCGAGCGAGGAGCTGCCCCGCAACAACATGCGCACGCTGGTGGGCAATGCCCACAACGCGCTGCGCTCGATGGCCGGCGCGGAGAAGATGCTGGCCTCGGTGTACGGCATCGCGATCACCGCCATGTCGTTCTTCACCGACCCCACGATCTCGACGCTGACCTCGGGCAAGCCTTCGCAGAACACCGACCTGGCCGGCCTGAGCTTCCCGCGTCGCCTCGGCGTGCGCTTCGCGCCGAACTACGTCAAGCGCGACCACCTTGTCGGTCAGCAGGCCGTGTGGTCGGCCTATGCGGACCCGATGTTCACCGAGAACCTGGGCGAGGACTTCGAGCACGAGGAGATCGTCGGCCGCGAAGGTTGGGCCCGGTACAACTTCAAGGGCAAGTTCCCTGGCGACGAGGCCTGGCTCAAGCTGGAGCTGGTCAACCCGCAGACGAAGATGCTGGTGCGCACCTTCTACTTCAGCTTCACGAAGAACTACCAGGTCTCGCTCAACGGCCGGCACTACGTGGTCGAGCCGGTGACGGGCAAGAAGATCGTGAAGAACGGCGTGATGCGTGAACTGAAGCCGGTGCGTGAGGGCGGCACCCGGGACGGGAAGATCCTGTCCTTCCAGCCCGGGGACACGCTCTACCCGGACACGCGACTCGACTTCTCCGGCGGCGGCAACCCGGAGAAGGTCTCGTACCAGGCACGGGCGATCACGCAGACGCTGTCGCGCTACTCGGAGTCCCCCAAGGCGCTGTTCCTGGTGACTCCGCCTCACCTGATGAAGTACGCGAAGCTGATCCTGATCCTGGTCAAGCAGCTGTTCGACGTGAGCGCCGACCAGGCGTACATGACGAAGTCGAACCAGAAGCCGCTCTACCGCACGCGGTTCATGCTCGACGAGCTCGGCAACCTGCAGTCGGAGGGCAAGGGCATCGACGGCTTCGAGACGATGCTCTCCATCGGCCTGGGCCAGGAGCAGCAGTTCACGCTCATCCTGCAGACCCTGCAGCAGCTGCGCGACGTCTACGGAGAGAGCGTCGACAAGATCGTCCAGGGAAATTGCCTCGCGCTCGACGCCAAGATCGCCACGCCGGACGGATGGACGACGATGGAGAAGATCCAGCCCGGTGACGAGCTGATGACCCCGTTCGGCACGGTCACGACTGTGACCGAGAAGTACCCAGTCAAGATTCGTCCGGTCTACCGGCTCAAGCTGCACGACGGGTCCTCGGTAGAGGCATGCCCTGATCACCTGTGGCCGGTCGAGCGCTGGAAGTCCAGCATCAAGTACCTCGGCGGCAAGGACGAGAACGGCAAGCGGCTCTACGTTGGCGGTGCCGACGGCAAGACGATGGCGCGGGTTACCGAGATCATCAGCACCGAGGAGCTCAAGTCTTGCATCGAGAAGGGTCGCCAGGTCGACCTGATCGCGATCGACCCGGTCGCCTACCCGGGGATGGACCTCCTGATCGACCCGTACGTCTTTGGCGCGATCCTGGGTGATGGTCACATCAACCCGGAGGGGACGGTTTCCCTCTACAGCAGCGACCTGGAGATCGTGGACGAGATCCGTCGTCGGGGATATGACATCGTCGAGCAGGCCGTCGCGGACGGCCTGTGCCCCAAGTACCGGATCAACGGGGTTCGGAAGCTCATGCGCGAGTTCGACATCTCCGGCAAGCGCTCGTGGGAGAAGTCGATCCCGGAGGCGTACCTTCGTGGCTCGGTCGCGCAGCGCACCGACCTGCTCCGGGGTCTGATGGACACCGACGGCACGATCAGCGCCAAGGGTCAGATGGAGTTCACCTCTGCGAGCCGTGAGCTCGCCGAGGGTGTGCAGACCCTGATCCGTTCGCTCGGTGGTCGCGTGGCAATCAATGTCAAGACGAACATCACGTACACGGCCCCGAACCAGAGCGAGCCCAAGGCGGCTCGGGACGCTTACCGCGTGCAGAACATTCGTCTGCCGAAGATCAACCCGTTCGCGCTGCCCCGCAAGGCGGAGCGCTGGAGGGATCGCACGCGGGGCTTCAACTGTGTCGTCAGCGTCGAGTACGTGCGGGACGACGAGGTGCAGTGCATCCGGGTGGCCGACGAGCGGCATCTCTACCTCACCGACGACTTCATCCCGACGCACAACACCTCGAACATCGTCTTCCTCAAGTCCACGGACGATTCGATGATCGAGACGCTGGAGAAGATGAGCGGCAAGACGCACCGGTCGTACCGGGACAGCAAGCAGATCAGCCAGGATGTCGACAAGGTCATCGGCGGCAAGACCGAGGGCCGGGTCTCCTACACGATGAACACCAAGGAAGAGCCGCTGATCAGCTACAACGACATGGCCTTCCTCTCGCCGCGCAACTCGATCGTCTTCCGGGCCGGCGATGCGCCGATCTGGAACCGCAACCAGACGATCCTGCCGATGTCGTTCCGGCTGCTGGGGAACACGATCAAGCACCCGGGGCACACGTACTCGCTGCAGACGATCCCGACCCTGTCCAGTGCCATGGACTTCGACGTGCGGATGAACCAGCCGGACTTCGTGAAGATGCTGGAGAAGCGTATGCGGCAGGCGGTCAAGGCCGCGGACGCGAAGGCGCAGTACAAGGAGATCTACGGCTACCAGGAGGTCGACATCGAGCGCCTGGACCCGGATGTCTACGCCGACGAGGTCATGGAGGTCATCACGACGATGACCACGGTCGACGAGGGCCAGGACCCCAACGCTCCGGTGGTCGTCGACCCCGACGAGTACGAGGGGATGAGCATGTTCGACGAGGACCAGTTCATCGAGAACGTCGAGGTCGGGGTTGCGGTCGCCGAGAGTCAGGCGGTCAGCGCCGAGCGGCAGCGTCTGCTATACGCCGAGGGGACGATCAGCAAGGAGATGCTGGTCAACCCCGACGGCTCGGCGAAGGTCAAGAACCTGGACATCGAGATCGGTGAGGCCTACAAGTCGGCGCAGACCGAGTTGGAACAGGATCGCGAGCACTTCTCGGTCGGCGGCGGCGGCGAGCTGCGCAGCGCCGATGGCTCTCAGACGTACATCAGCCAGATCCGCTCGGACGCGTACGCCCATGCGGCCCGTCGGATCAACGGCCATGTGAACGACGAGGACTCGCGGGTGTTCGCGGAGGAGGACGTCACCGAGGAGGACCTGAAGTCCCTGGCGACGGTGAAGGTCTACTCGGCCTTCTACCAGTACCTGGCCTCACTGCCGAGCTGGGAGGTGCTGGCCGACGGCCGGTTCGACCGGGCCATGGCCATCGAGATGAACTCGAAGTAGCCGGCGTCCACTTGGGGGCCAGCCAAGGATCACGACCAGTGCCGAGGTCGTCTCTCGACTAAGGGAGATCGCCTCGGCACTGGCCTTTCCGGATGACCTCTCACCTCCTTTCGATAGGCGGGGTAAGCTCTATACATACTTATGTAATCCCGAGCATCCACAGGACGCTGATTGACTATGAAGAAGGCACACGGGCTGCGCAGGTACTTCTACGAGTACGTCTACTACAAGGCAGTCGAGCAGGCCCGGGATCAGACCGGACAGGTCATTCCGATCTCCCAGGCCAAGGCGATCCGCGCCCGGGTCGACGAGATCCTCGGCCAGCGGGGCACCGCGCTGGCCGACCCGCGGCTGGGCGTCACGGACTGCCTCACCGCCATCGACGAGGCATTCGCGGAGAAGGTGTCCGACTACGAGCCGCAGTTCGGTGACCATTCCCCGCAGAACGAGCGCTACCAGCAGTCGCAGCGGGAGTTCACCCGTGCCACCGGCGTCGGTGACCAGGCCGACCCGAAGTCGGCCCGACTGCCGATCAGCCCCTACGACCCCGACTGGTCCGAACGCGCGACCGTGAAGCGCGCCGGGACCGCGCTCGTGTACCTGCCGGACGAGACGATCGGACGCGTGGCCGGCGGTGAGGTGGAGACCCTGGCCGATCCCCGGCGCGGGAACATGGTGCTCTGGCGCATCGACGACGAAGGCAAGCCTTTCGAGGCCGGCCGAGCGATGACGAACGATGACGCCGCTGGGCTCACCGCGCTGATGGACAAGATGAGCCAGCAGGAGTACGACCAGGTCCGCGGGTGGGTCGTCGACGGCGGCCGGGATCCCCAGACGAACCGTGTCGACCGCAACCGCTTCATGTCCCAGCGCGCCGTGGCACGCTCGGCAGCACTGCTCGAAGAGCTGAAGGCCCAGGGCGTGTCCTACGAGGTGATGCGCGACCGCGAGCCGGGGCAGATCAAGGCGAAGATCGCCGGAACCGGCATGGAGATCCGTCTCACCGACACGCGCCAGGAGGAGTACGCCGGAGCCCGGATCTATGACAACGGCACCGTGCTGCGCTACTCGACGAACTACCGGGTCCCCGGCGGCATGGCGGTCTACTCCCCCTCGCCGGCGGAGGCCGTTCAGCTGCTGCGCTTCGCCCAGGGCCATCGCATCGAGCGCACGGATCTTCCGGGGCACGCCGCCGGCGAGACCGGCACGACGCACCAGGAGCGCAGCCGTGGCCGCACGGTGGTGGATGTGCCCGACAGCTACCACGTCGACCGGGAGTCGATGTTCGTGGTCGGCGACTACGTGGCGCCCGGCGAGTCCGGTCCCCGGCCCGGGGCGAAGGTGATGCTGCGCCGGGACGCGAAGAACCGCTCCCTGCCGACCTTCTTCGTCGACGCCGAGCCCGCTGAGGCCTACGCGAAGGCCGCCGTCGAGAGCGCGCGGGAGAATCTGCAGGCAGCTCTTGGCGTCGAAGACCTGATCGCTCGCGCTGAGGCCGAGCTGGAGCGAACCGGCGGACAGCTGGATGCGATCGAGCCGCCGGATTACTCGGCTGATTCCGAGGTTGCTGCGATCCAGCGCTCGTACTGGGACGTGCTCACCGGCGCGCACAGCGATCTGCTGCGCCCGGGTGCGACCGAAGAGATGTACCAGGAACGGCTGGAGGAGATCGGCGAACTGCAG
Organism: Streptomyces montanus; assembly: GCF_005786655.1. Lineage (NCBI taxonomy): Bacteria > Bacillati > Actinomycetota > Actinomycetes > Kitasatosporales > Streptomycetaceae > Streptomyces > Streptomyces montanus. The sequence goes on along the minus strand of NZ_VBZC01000010.1, from coordinate 48,942 downwards.
GCCGAGGAGGTGCCCGAGATGGGCAACCTCGTCTACGGCGGCACCGCCGTCGAGAAGGTCCGGCAGCACGCCGAGGACGTCCCCTTCGAACTCATCGGGACCTGGGAGGCGGAGTCCCACGACGTTGACGGCGAGTGGGTCGATCAGCGCTTCAACCCGGACCGGGTGGCGCGGTACATGACCAGCCCCACCGGGCAGTGGTCGAACCTCGACAACCTAGCCTCGGCGCTGCGTCGTTGCGGGATCTCCCCCGACGAGATGATGGGCTCGACCTTCCAGACGACCCGGTTCAAGGACCGGCTCGTCCGCTTCAGCGCCGAGCGCTCCGTGCCGATCGCCGATCACGAATCTGCGTACATGCGGCGCATCGGGGCCACCGTGCGCGAGAGCATCGAGCGCAACGCGGCGACGGTCTCCGAGATCCTGGTCGACGATCAGGGCGTCATCCGCTGGAGCGGCGAGAAGCTGCGCCGTGACGGCAAGGGGACTCCGATCTCGGGTGAGATCGGCCAGGTCTTCGATGTCGGCGAGTACGGCGAGATCGCCACCGCCTTCGCCAGCGGGGAGAACGCTCTGGTCGTGCCGGGCTACGAGGCCACGATCACGGCCCAGACTCCGGGCGAGGCTCCGACCTCGGTCGAGGAACGCACGCGCCTGTGCGGCTACGAGCAGCTCATGCACGAGCGCATCCAGTACCAGATCGCCGGCGACCTCATCGCCGGGCGCAGCGAGACCGGCGAGCCCTCCTCGCTCAACACGGTCTACTCGCAGCTGTACGGCACGAAGCACCCGATCGACTTCATCGAGCGCGCCACCACGTACCAGCTCGACGAGTCCACCGGCGAGATCAAGAAGCACCTGGACGAGTGGACGGCCGCGATCCTGCAGACCGAGGCGCGCCGTGTGCGCTACTCCAACGAAATCAAGGCCGGCTCGACGATCTACGCCGAGTACCGGGCCCAGCGCGACCGAACTGACCCGGCTGACGACAACCGCTTCGACGCCTGGCGGCTCACCGGCGGGCGGAACATGACGGTGCTCACAGGCAAGGACCGGAACAACGTCGCTGCGCCCAGCGGCTACTTCGACCCGGTGATGACCGGAGGCGCGACCAACCAGGGCATCGTGCGGTATCTGACCACGCAGGCACAGATCGACGGCGACGGCCGGATCGTGCCGGGCGACGAGACGGTGGCCGGACAGCGTGCGCCGCTCATGACTCTCCCCGAGCTCGAGACGCTGCGGTACGACCCGTTCGACCGCCAGCAGATGACGGCCTCGACGATCATGCAGTCCTCGGAGGTCACCCGTCCCATGGGCACCGCGCTGATGACCTTCGGCGGCTGGACGGCCGACGACCCGATCGTGGTCAGCGCGGAGTTCGCGGCTGAGCATCAGATCCGTGGGACCGGGGGACAGCTGCGCGACCTGGTCGTCGGCGACAAGATCAGCGATCTGCACGGCAACAAGGGTGTGATCTCGTTGGTGGTCGATCGGGAGATGCGGCCGACCGAGGCACGCGAGAAAGGCATCGAGCAGGAGGTGGCCTGGTTCCGGGCCAATGCTGATCTTGATGTCGTCATGAGCCCGTTCAGCCTGATTTCCCGGCGCAACGCGGGCTCGGCGCGCGAGCTGATGAACGGACGGGTGGCGGGATTGTTCTCCCCTGACGGCGAGTACCAGCACAGTGCTCTCGGCGAGATGCGGTTTGTCGTCACGCACATGGCCGTCGATGAGAAGACGAAGATCTACGACGACGAGCAGGTGCGTGCTGGCAAGGGCCGTAAGGCCTCCTCGCAGCTGGCCTGGGCGCTGCAGTCTCAGGACTGCCCGGCGATCATGCGCGAGTTCTACGGCCACAACAGCGGGGCCGAGTCGAACCTGCGCGAGTACCTGCTGGTGACCGGCATGGATATGGAGGCTGACGGCACGCTGCGGGTGGTCGGCCAGGCCGAGGGCCTCGACGAGCGCCCCGAGCGCCGGTTCATCCCGATGCCCGAGCTGCTGCGCACTCGGCCGCGCAGGGAGGGCCAGCTCCCGGGACTGAACACCACGGCGATGCGCAAGTCCTTCGGCGATCTCGTCGGCGACCGCGGCGGCGACATGGAGATCCCGTTCTCGCTCACGTATCCGACTGGTGAGCAGACCGAGACGGTGAGCGCGAGCTCGTGGAAGCTGCCGGTGATGTCCTCGCATCTGCGCAGTGGCCAGGAGTTCGAGGACGGGTCCTCCGTCACGCACGACTACACCCGCAGCTACCAGGACGTCTTCGTCGAGGCCTGCCGCTACCGCTACATGACCGAGCAGCTGGACGGCCAGGGTCTGTCCGCGGAGAAGCGCGCCGAGGTGCGTCGCGGCATGAGCGAGTCGGTCTCGCGCGCTCAGCGCGCCTTCGAGGCGATCACGACCGACGTGCAGAACCGGGTGCTCACGGGCAAGAGCAACATCTTCAAGACCGGGCTGATGGCCTCGCGGCTGACCGACTCGGCGACGATGGTGTGGACTGCGGACCCGCGGCTGGACGTCGACCAGGTTGCGCTCAGCTCGGTCAAGGCAGAGCAGCTGGGGCTGGCCGAGGGCGACCACGCGCTGGTGTGGCGTGACCCGGTACTCCGTGACGCTGGCGTGCGCTACATGCGGGTCGCGATCGACGACCGGCTCACCGGTGCCGCGGTCAACCCCGTGATGGACGCCTGCTTCGACGGCGACTTCGACGGCGACGCGGTCGCCGTGGTGAAGCTGCACAGCGAGGCCGCCAAGGCGGAAGCCCTGGCGAAGCTCTCGGTGCCGGCCAACCTGCTGGACACCGGCGTGGTCAAGGGCGACGGCTCGCACCCGCTGGCCATGCAGGTCTCGCTGGACACCCAGGTCGCGCTCTCCAAGGACGCCGGACTGGCCGATGAGCTGGAGAGCTCGCGGAGCGAGGCGAACCGGCTCCGGCTGCAGGCTCTCACGGGCGCAGAGTCGCCGGAGGACATCAAGCTCGGCCAGCAGGTCGTGACGGAGGAGCTGAGCGCGCTGTACCGCCAGGCGCAGCGCGGCGAGTTCGGCGCGGCACTGACGTTCTCGGACCGCGCGGCGCACCTGCGGAGCGTGCGCGAGGTCTGCGTCGAGACCGGTGCCAAGGGCAGCGAGAAGAAGCTCACCGACTACGCCCGGAACCTGGGCGATGCGCAGGGCACGCCCGGTATCACTCAGGCCGACCAGGAAGCCTCGATGTTCGCCACGGCGATCAAGGCCCACGGCACCGGCCTGGGCGGCTCGTTCAGCCAGCGCGCCGTGCGCGCGCTGCGCGGCGAAGACCTCAAGGCCGTCCTGGAGGTCACCTACCCGGTGACCCAGTCGATCCTGCAGGCCAAGCACGACGCCGCCGAGGCCCGGCACAAGTACGAGATGCTCCAGGGCCCCGGCCGCGAGCTCTGGAGGGGCCGCAGCATCGAACACGTCGGCCCCGGTCAGTGGCGCACGGCGTTCCTCGACGGTGAGCCCGTCCAGGCCACGGCCGAGGAGTGGGAGAAGCAGTTCATCGAATTCTACGAGTCCAAGGAGGGCTTCGGCGTCACGGTCAACCCGGACTACGTGGCCCGCGTGGCCAGTGCGCTGGAGGACCCGAAAACCGGGCTCATCCGCAACCTCGAAGAGGACCCGTCGCTGACCGGCACCGTGATGGACCGGATGGCCTACGGCGGTGGCTTCGAGGCGCTCGTGCAGGCGGCCACGAACCGCGAGAGCGTCTACGACGGCGAGAAGAACGAGCAATTCGCGTCCTCGGGGACCCGGAAGGCCCGGGCGGAGATGTCCCGGCAGCTCGATCAGCTGGGCTCCGCCGAGGCGCAGGGCCTGGACAACGCTGCGATTGCAGTCGATGACTCGGTGGTCAAGCGCGACGTGATCTCTCAGGACGCAGGGGCCTCCCGCACCCGCGGCTCGCATCGCCGCTCTGCGCATGCCGTGGGCGTGGGCGCGTCGCGCCCGGTCTACACGCCGAGCATCGAGATCGATCAGCCGCAGAGCAACGACGACGACTACGGCATGGGGCACTGAGATGGCACAGCACAAGGACCTGGGAACGGGCCCTGCGGGCCGCCGGCGCGCAACCAAGGAGCTTCCGGTGGACGACGATCGGCAGCAGGCCGACGAGCCGCAGGGCAACGCGTACGCCTCCTGGGACTCGCGCTCGGACGAGCCGATCGACGCCGAGGTGATCGACGAGCCGGGACCGGAGGACGCAGACGGTTCGCGCGCCTGGCGCGAACGGCTCCGGGACCGCGCCCGCGGGTTCTTCGGCGCGAAGACCCGGGAGCGGATGGCCGACCGCGAGCGCGTGCACTGGATCGACGTCGACCGGGCCGAGGACGAGACCGAGGGCCTGGACCAGCGCGAGCAGCTGCTCAAGCTCCGGGCGGAGACGCGGCTGGCCGGCGAGAAGTACATGGCCTCGTTGCGGGACTCGAAGCTGCTGGTGCCCGGCTTCAACGACGAGGAGCGGACGCAGGAGCTCGGCGTCATGCACCACGTCTACATGCAGATGATGATGCAGTCGTGTCTCAAGCCGCTCTCGCGCGGAGTGGATGCCAACTCGATCATCCAGGCCGCCGGCATGGTGATGACGATGCGGATGCTCGCCCCGGACTTCAAGAAGGAGATGGACAGCTACCTCCAGCCACTCAAAGACAAGATCCAGGAGCGCATCGACACCAGGACCCGCGGCATGATCGCCTCTGCCGAGAGCGGCATCACGCACCGGCAGAGGATCTTCAAGGACGTGCCGAGCGACGCCCGGCGCGAGCGCCTCATCGGCAGCACCGATCCGCGTGACCACCTGACGAAGAAGTGGCGCACGCGCTTCGACGCCATGCAGCACCGTGAGCGCGGCCACCGGGAGATGTTCACTCCGGATTCGGCAGCCATGACCGAGGTCGCGCTCATGGAGAACGCCTTCTGGAAGGTGCGTGAGCCGGGCGCGGACGCCGGCCTGATCCGCGACAGCTACCGGGCGATGCGCAAGCGGCTGCACGAGCAGATGAGCGAAGACGGCCTGGAGCGCCAGGAGGTCGTCCAGCGCGCGCGGATGATCATCGGCGAGCGAATGGAGTACGAGCCCGAGCTGCGCACGATGTTCAACGGCGTGGCCCACGGCCGGATCGTCAAGGCCCCTGCGCACGAGGAGCGGATCGCGGGCTCGGACAGAGTCCGCACGGTCTGGAGTGGGGAGTTCGACGACCAGCTGGGCCAGCGTCTGCCTGAAGACGGGATGTTCACGCTGCGCCGGCCCATGGACGCGGACGCCCACCAGGTCCAGCTCGCCGAGACGATGAAGACCTCGATGCTCGACGCGCTGGGCCGCGGCGATCAGGAGGGCTACGGGGGCAATATGCTGGGCTACCTGGTCGGCTTCGCGGCGCAGAAGCAGGGCTTGGACACCAGCGGGCTGCCTGACATGCTCCAGCACCGCCTGGACCAGTCCGAGGTGATGATCGCGAGCATGGACATCGACGGCCTGCCGCCCGAGGAGCAGCAGCGGGTCTACTCCAACGCTTACGTCGACGCGATGGAGGCGGTGAACGAGAAGTACCCGGATCTCGAGGCCGAGCTGAAGCGGAGCCTCGGGGAGAACTGGCAGCAGACGCTGCAGACGGCGGTCAACGACCCGGGTGTCTTCTTCGAGGAGCAGCGGCTCAAGCCGCGGTCGCGCCCTACAGGGCCGTCGGCCGAGCAGGAGGCCGGCCCGCAGAACGAGAGCCCGAACGCTGAGGCCGATGCCGAGGACTACCAGCCCGTCTGAGGGCGATCCGAGAACACGAACAAGGAGCAGGAAGAAGGGTCATGAGCCAGGAACAGAATGAGGGACAGCAGACCAGGTTCGGCTCGCGTTTCGCGCAGATGTTCGGCTACGTCACGCCGGAGGACAGGAGCCGATGGGAGCAGTTGCGGGCGCAGAACAAGCCGAACGTCAACGCGACCAAGCAGGGCACGAAGTCATTGCTGGGCTCGATGATGGAGTTCGGGGAGCGCAACATCGGCGCGAAGCTCGATGCGGCCCACCGTGTGGCGGCGCAGCAGCGGTTCGAGGAGTCCCACGACAAGGTCGTGAACCAGCGCCGCGATCCGAACACGCGGAACATCATCGAGTCGGTGGACTACGAGCCCAAGGACGACCGGGAGGAGATCGATCCGGATTTGGAGCTCTAGCCGAATGGGCCACGACAAGCTTAGCGAGCAGCACTCGATAAGCCAGCCCCTTCTTCTCGACTCGCGACTATCTTCGATAGACTGGTTTCTAAGCGAAACTGCGGCATGAAGGACGACAGGACAGGGTGTGGGTATGGAGACGACGACGAATCCGCGTGTCAGTAAGCGCGAGTTCATCTCTCGGGTCGCGACTCGCAGCGGGTTGCCGGTCCGAGTGGTGAAAAAGGTGTACGAGTCGTTGCTCGGTGAACTCACGGGCGCGGTCAGCTGTGGGGAGACGGTCGTGCTCACGAGCTTCGGCCGCTTCTACCGACAGGATCACAAGGGCCACAAGGTGCGCTTCGGCAAGAGCAACGTCGACGACTACGTGGTGCTGAAGTTCTCCGCGTCGAGCAGCTTCAACCGCCGGCTCGGCGGCGACGAGGACGAGATCTCACCGGAGACTTACGGGATGATCGAGGATGCCGACGAGTTCGAAAACGTCATTGAGGATCGTGAGCTACGGGCCGCATCGTAGGCAACGAGGTACCAGCAGAAAAAGAGAACCCCCGGGATGCACAGGCATCGCGGGGGTTCTCTTCATGGCGAGACGAGCCCAGTTGCGAGGCTCAGCCGTCGCCGATGGCGAAGATCAGCACGAGCACATCAGCGGCGGCCGATGGGGCCGCCAGCTCACCGGCTGGACCGTCATCCGGCTGGATGCGCCCTGGCAGGACACTCCCCCCTCGGAGCGGCCCGGCTGGAGGGAGTGGGCAGCGAACCTCGCCGGCGATGTCGCCTTCGCCGGCGACTACACCGTCTGCACCACCTGCCGACTCGGGTGGGTCGAGTGGCCCTACACCATGGAGAAGTACCAGCGGTGCGGGCTGGCCACCGCAGGCCTGGAAGCGCTGCGCCTCGAGCACCCCGGCCTGTCCTGGCACACCCTGGGCGGCCACTTCCAGGACTCCCGCCCCTTCTGGGCTGCTGTCGGCGCGGGTGTGCCAGGGAGCTATCAGCAGCGCGAGACCTGCCCACACGTGCCCGAGGGATGAGCCCGGCCAGGGCCTCGCGCCGACAAGGCAGCCAGCCTTTCCCGGAGGGTAGGGCCTGATCGGGCTGACTGCTTTGTGTCGGTGCGGACCATTAGCCTCGGGGCATGGGAGATGCGGTCAAGCCGGAAACTCTGCGTTCCGCCATAGCCAGCGCCGTAGCCGAGTTGAAGTCGTACGAGGTCCCGGACGAGTGCGTGCGTCTGGGACTGGCGCCAGGAAATGAGGGCGACGCCTTCAAGAGCAAGTTCCGCTATGTCATGCATCGGTTGCGGCCGCTGGCGATACCGGAGCTGACCGCCGTCGCGCGCAAGGTCCTCGACGAGTACGAAGCCCCAGAGCTGGAGCAGGTTCTCGCGTCCTTGGGCATGACCGGCGTCGACGGAGAGTTCAAGAACCTGATCTTCGCCGCTAACGGCCCCAAGCCTGAGATCGTTCTGCGCGACGCGGTCAACAACCGCCTCGACATCGTCCGCAACGCCCAGTACTGCCTGACCTACACCCGGCCTCTCGGCGCCGCCGGCCTGTCATGGGCAGAGCTCGTGAGCTGGTGGCAGGAGACGAACCCCGCCGTGTCAGGTGATCAGGCGGCCGCCTCCGGGCATCTGTGCGAACGGCTTGCAGAATCGCTTGCCTCCCCGCCGGAGGAGGTCCTGTTCCACACGTACGCGGCGCTGTACCTCCGAGAGGGAGGGCTCGCCCTGCCCGCGCTGATTCCCCAGGTGTATCTCCACTACGACCCCTACACCGCAAAGACCCGAACCGCGCCAGGCCCTCTGGCGAGGCAGCGTATGGACTTTCTCCTGCTGCTGCCCCACAGGGTGCGCGTGGTCCTGGAGGTCGACGGCCAACAGCACTACTCGGTGAACGGCCAGGCGAACCCAAAGCTGTATGCCCAGATGGTGTCGGAAGATCGGCAACTGAAGCTTTCCGGCTACGAGGTCTACCGCTTCGGCGGCCACGAGCTCGACCAGAACGGCGGTCCTCGGGTAGTTGCCGGCTTCTTCCGAGAGCTCTTCGGGCGTTACGACATCCCGCTGCCGCCCGCCGTGTCCGCGTCCAGCGCCTAACTGGTCGGTGACGGCGCTGGGCAAGCCACGAAGGCCCGGGCCAGGCTGAGTGGATCGTCGGCCGCAGCCACGCGGGCGAGGGCCTCGCCCGCGCCCACCCCGACGTCGACTCGGAGGGCGCCGCGGAGGTGAAGGCCATCACCGACGCCATGGTGCGCCTGCTGATCGGCGCACCGCTGCACTCCGACGGCAAACTAACGATCGTCTCCCTCGCCGCGGAAGCTGGCCTACGGCGCAACAAGCTCACCCACAAGCACACCGGGCTCAAGGACCTCTTCTACGCCTTGGTCAAGGCCCGCGATCCTCTCCCGGAGGTGGAGTCCGAGACCGCGCAGGCCCGCGCGGCCAAGCAGCAGCAAGACCTGGCCCGAGTCCACGCCGAACGCGACGACCTGCGCACTCAGCTACAACTCATGGCCCGGATCGTCCAAGTCCTGGAGATCGAGAACCACCGGCTCAAGGAGACCAACAGGAACCTGAGAGACCAGTTGGCCGGCCATACGGCAGTCCCCGACCTCACCCGACGACGTCGAACCTGACCCCGCACAACGAGGAGCGGTGGGATCGTGCGGGTACGACGGCTCCTCTGCCCATATCTGGCAACCTTGCAGGTCGCTGAACCACCTGGGAGGGGACCCGCTGTGACCGAAGTGCTGCCCGGCTCCGTCAACGCCGACGACGACGCTGCCGACCGCGAAGCTGTCGAACAAGAGCGCGCCAAACTGCGGGAGTTCGTCGAAGGGCTAAGCGCGGGCGACATCAAGTCGGGCGGCTGGTTCACGAAACTCTGCGCCCAAGCGCTGCGGTCGTACGCCGAGAAAGCCACCTGGGAGTACTTCCAGCAGAAGTACAAGGGCGTACCCGCGGACGGTATCGTCGGGCAGCAAATCAAGCTGGCGGCAAAGAACGCGATGATTGAAGGAGGGATCACCTCCAGCCTCTACAATGGGACGATCGCCGCGACCATCGGGTCGTTGGGTGGCGCCAGCCCCGCCACTGTTCCAGCCGGTGTCGTCACCTTCATGGTTGACCTGACGTACATCACCCAACTGCAAATGCGCCTGGCCTACGACATTGCGGTGATCTACCGGATTCCCCTGGACGTGGACGATCCCGAAGACATGATGAAACTCGTCCGGGTGGCAATCGGCGTAAAGTCCGGCGAAGTCGCGCGCAGCAGCATGAAGTTTGTCCCCGGCCTGGTCCGGCAAGTCCTCAAGAAGTACTACTCCGGTCCGGCCCTTGCCGCCGCGAAGAGCCTTCCGTTTATCGGGAGACACCTGCTGCAACGCAACATCATCAAGTTCGGCATCCCCGGCGTCGGGATCCCCCTGACCGTCCTCGTGAACCGCTACACGACCGTGGCTGCGGGACGCTATGCCAAATCCGTGTTTCGTCACGAAGCAGAGGTGATCGAGCTCGCCGACACTTTGATCCGACGTACGCGGCACCCACGGCTGATGCTGTGGGTTGCGTGGCTCGTCATCAACGCGGACGGCAAGATCGCTGACGCCGAGAGCCTGCTGTTCCAGCGGCTGACGCGGCTTGCCCGGGAACAGCATCAGGTCGATGACGAGCAACTCGCCAACGTCGTCAACATCGACCCGGACGAGGTATGGCACCGCATCGACGCCGAGCCCGGGGATCTCAGTGACGTTGTCTACGCAGCCGAACGGGTCGCCGCCGTCGACGGGGATCTCAACACGCACGAGAAGGCAATCATCGCCGAGCTACGGGATCGCTGCCGGGGACGCTAGATCCGCGGTGCACAGGCCCCACGAACACAGAGCCGGTGCACACCGCGGTGCCGGACGATGCGGGCGCGCCAACCGCGGTCAGGGCCTCACGCAACTACAGGGCCGGGGTCGCAGCCGGGCCGCTTGTCCCGGCGAACGCCGTGTCTCGTTCGGCGTGTGTCGCTATCAGTGCAGGCAACTACCCTGGTGTGGTGCAGGGAGATGGAACGCGCCGGGCAGCCCCGGCTGCCGGGTCGCCGGGTGTTCGCGAGGCTGCTGACGTCCTCAACGGCGAGCAGCTTCGGCGCATCACATCGACGCACCGGGGGTTTACCTACCAGCATCTATACGCGGCCGGATGCCTGCTGCGTCTGCGGGAGGCCCAAGCGCAACTGCTGCGAGTGGAACGCGACGAAGATGTCGAGATCGTGTTCGACGACCGGCATCTGTACATACAGGTGAAGACCCGCGAGGACAACCTGACGTGGGGTGACGTGCGGGGCGCGGTCGAGCAGTTCGACGGCATCCGTGCCGAACACACCGCAGGCCGACGTGCTGGCACTCCTTGGCTGATCGTGGTCACTAACGCGGACCTGGGCCCGGACCTGCAGGCCAGGACACGGCAAGCGTCCTGGCCTGCAGACGTCGCGCTCGTTGGACCGGAAAGGCCGCATCCGGCGGAGAGGTGGCTGCCCGTGCCGGGCCGCGACCTGGCGGACCTCCTCGACTGGTGCACCGCGCAGGCCGAGCGGGTCCCATTCGGGTCGCTGAGCGCCGTGACCTTGGTATGGAAGTTGGCCGCCCGCGTGCAGTACGCGTGCACCGGAGCCCACGGCCAGGAGTTCGCTGCGACCGAACTGCCGCCGTTGTACGAGCAGTTCGTCGAGGAGCTGCAGGCCTTTCCGCAGCTGCCTGGCGTCTACCGGCCGCACGACGGGGAGCCGGATCTCACGAGTGAGGAGCCGGTGCGGCTGGTGGTCGGGTTCTCCGGGGCTGGCAAGACGACATGGGCGGCGCACGCCGCCGCGCACTGCCCGCATCCGGTCACCTACTTCGACGTCGCGAGCATCCCGTCGGCCTCCGTGCCGGGCGCCTTGGCCCGGGAGTTGGCTGCCCGGCACCTGTCCCGGCCGGAGGCCGAAACCCTGCCGGCCGCGGACGGCATCGACGTGCTGCGTGCCGTGCATGCCAGGCTGGCCCAGGCGGGAACCACGATCGCGGTGGTCGTCGACAACGTCCACCAGCTCGCCCCCGACGAGGTGCGGATGCTGGCCGGGGCCCTGCCGACGGCCCGGCTGATTCTGCTCGGCCACCCCCGGCCGGAGCAGATCCCACTCGCCGCCCATCTTGGCATCACCGCCGAGGCGCTGGCGGGCTGGAGCATCGACACCGTCGCCGCGGTCTTCGCCGCCGAAGACTGCGTTGTGGACTATGGCACTGTGCAGCGCGTCCTCGCCCTCACTGCGGGCCTGCCGCTGTATGTGCTCAACTCCGCGTATCTGACGTCCACCGCGTACGCCGGGGACGGGACCGCCTTCTGCGACGCCGTGCAGGCCCAGACCCACACCACCGCCACCGCCCAGGAACGGATTCTGGAAGAGGCCTTCGACCTCCTGGAACCGCGTGCACGCACCGTCGCCGCGCTCCTGGCGATCGCGGAAGTCCCCCTGGCCGTCGCAGAGCTCCAGCAGCTCGCGGAGGTGGCCGGCCTGCGTCCCGCTCACGCAGCTAGGGCTGTACGTGACCTGGCCGCCCGCAGGTTCACACAGGACTTCATTGGCGGCCAGGTCACCCTGCACGACGCGGTCCGCCCCGTGGCCTCTTCCGCCGCGGACGATCTGCTCGATGGCGTCACCCATGGGATCCGCGACGCCCTCCTGCAGATGCTGGAAGGGCAGCGTGGGCTCCCTCAGCTCGGCCGCTGGATGCGCCTGCTGACCGAGACAGGCAGGGTTGAAGAACTACTCGACCTCGCCTCGGAGGAGGGTTTCTACCAGAGCGGCTATCCCCGCGAGATCCGCGCCGCAGTCGCGCATGCCGCCGAGGACTCGGCCCGGGACACTGTTATCCGCTTCGAAGCCCACAACACGCTGGCCACCTGGGCCTACTATGACGGCGACTGGCAGGCATGCGCCCGGCACGTGAGCGCCATGGAACGGCTTGCCGTGAACGGCGACAGCGGCATCGGCCCGCGAGAGCGAGCTCTGCTAGCAGCCCGCCAGTTCATCGTCTACGGCCACGACAAGGACGTACGTCGCCTGACGGAGGCTTTCACCGCCGGCCTCCGGCAAGTGGAGACCGGATCTGCAGAGGAACCGGCCCTGCGCTCCAGCTTTGCCCAAGCTCTTTACCATGCGGGCGAGTTTGACCGTGCTGACGTGGTGGCACAACAGGTGGCCGAGGCGTACCGCGCGTATCTGGGACTCAGCCTCGACGACCTCGGCGGGCCGATTGCTGCCCTGCAGGAACGGCTCCACGCCAGCGACTCACCCGATGACTACAAGCGGCTCGCCGACTGTTTCTCCTTGTCGGTCAAGTCCCGCCGCCGCCAAGGCATAGCCAGCGGCGCCGAGACCGTCGCGGCCATTCCCGCATGGAAGCTCTACTCGATCACCGGTGCTTGGCGCGAGGCAGTCGACTCCGGCCAGGAAGTCGTTGACATCCTGGTCAACGCTGGCAGGATGCAGCAGGCCCTGCACATCCTCGAGCGTCAACTCCTCTCTATGGCAGAGACGTACAATTTGCCGGAAATGATCTTCGGCCTGCGTTCCCACCGGGCCGTCACTCTTGCCTACATGGGGGACATCTCAGCAGCTCTCGCAGAGATGGACAGCCTTTCCGGCTACGAGCCCACCCCGGAGCAAGCCGCCGACTTCTGCCGTCAGAAGGCGATCATCGAAGCACTCGCTGCCCGGCAACGGCCGCCCGCGCGTTGACGCCCCGGTCCCGGCCATGCCGGGCGCCAGCCGGAGTTCATGCCCCCCTAGCCCGATTCAAACGATCATGCTCAGAAGGCGGATGGTGCCTGAAGTCAGAAAGCCAGGATGTTCAATGGCCTGCCGGGTGAGTCGGCGGACGTCCATCCTGTGGGTATGACGCAGTTCGCCGCCTCCCCGGCACCACAGAGCACACAGAGCACACAGAGGATCACGACACTTACGCGACGCGACATCTTCGACTACCTGAGCGGTGAGGGCGCCCCGTGGTGGGGGCGACTCGACGAGATCGACTTCCTCGGATCCCTGTACGACCTCGACAGGCTGGCGTCGACGGACTCCCGGTACACGACGGCACGAGAAGACATCATTAAGCACCGGGTGGACAACCCACTCGACTGGGACGACGACTGGGTCTTCGAATACCCCCCGTTCCAGCTCCACGAGGGCCCTGACGAGGTACTTCTCGCCTTCCTGGCGCGGTTGGTGCATCCCGAGGTGCAGCCCGACGTTGACCGCGCATCCCAACAGGTTGCGAAGCTGAACCGCCTCCTCGGGCCGGACGGCTGGACTCTCCGCGCCTTCAAGTTCATATCGGGGCGGCCGGTCTACGCTCCAGCGCCCGCACCGACTACGGGCCCGCTGGTCTCACTGCCGCTCGATGACGACGACACCGGCAAACTCGACCTCGTCCTCGGACAGACCTGCAGCCTCCTCGATCGCGACGGCGAGGAAGTCGCCCGCGACCTGCTCCGCCCGACTGTTCTGACGCTGCGCCGTGACGGCGGCTTCTACCACCCCATTCCCGGTGACGGATGGACGGACGCCACGTACGAGGCAGTCCTCACCGTGCCTTCTGTCCTTCTGCCAGCGTTCACGGAGGCCGTCATCAACGCGGTCTGGCAACGACTGGAAGGCGTACTCACTCGTCTCCAGCGCGCGGACGTCCAGTCCCTCGTGGTCGAAGGCGACATGGGACCGCTACCGGCCGTCTCGCCGGACTGGAGGGACCAGACGGCCGAGCCCGATCTCCCCGTCCTGCGGGGCTTCCGCATCGGCCTCCAGACCACAGAGTTCGATGTTACGGCGCAGGACTTCTCAGATCTTGAGATTCGCGACCAAGACCAAGGGCTCCCCTACTTCTACGACACTCGCGGAAGCCGCTTGATCACCGATTTCCTTCTGGACGACCGGCAGCGGGTGGCCACGTTGTGCAACGTGACCCTCATCAACAAGGACGGTGTCCTTTCACCCAGGATCAAGCTGTGGAAGAAGGACAAGAGCAAGGCTGCAAAGACGGCAGCCACGGAAGCGATACCCGGCACCGAGGCCCCTCAGATCGTCAAGGCACTCGTCGACACCAGCGATGCCCACGAGAGCTTCTGGAAGGTCATCCGCTTCCTCGAAAGCTGCGTCGGGCTGGACATCCCTGACAGCAGCCTGCGGCTGGTCGTCGGCGACGAAGCAGAGTTGGCTCGCCTCCTGGCCGACCAGGACCGCACAACACTCCTCGAAGCCGTCAGAGCCGCCGTCGGCGGCGCCCTCACGGAAGAGGACATCCGACTGATCAGCAACCGCAAAGCCCAACTCCAAAGGTTCGACCGGTTGTTGAACGACCCGGAGTTCTTCCAGCAGGAGCGCGCTCAGGTGGCCGGGCCGGAAGCGGTCTGGCAGGGCTTCTTCGAAAAGAATTCCTGGATCTTTGGATACGGTCTCACCTTCGTTGCCTGTGGCCCCTACGACGACGGCAAGCTGGAGCGCATCACGACCGGCGCGAACATCTTCGCGGGGGCGGGAAAGCGCAGTGATGCCGTCATGCGTTCCAGGGGCTTCATCAGCAGCCTGCTGTTCTGCGAGATCAAGACCCATCTGACATCCCTGCTGGCCAGCGCACCGTACCGGGCGCCGGACGTCTATCAGGTCTCCAAGGAAGTCGTCGGCGCCGTGGCGCAGGTACAGAAGACCGCCTACAAGGCCCAACAACTGGTCAGCGGTCAACTGCATAGGCAGTTCCGGGACGACGGTGCCCCGACCGGCATCGAGGTCTCCACCGTCCGCCCGCGACAGGTGCTGGTGATCGGAAGCCTCAGCGAGTTCACCGACGGCGGCGCGGCGAACCCCGAGAAGATCACTTCCTTCGAGCAGTACAGGCGATCCATCCAGGACGTCGAAGTCATCACGTTCGACGAGCTCTACGAACGGGCCTGCTTCATCGTGCAGGACAGATGAAGCACGACCGAACCGAGCGGGAAACTCCCGAGCTGAGAGCAGCTAGTCCGAACATCCCGGCTGGCTGCTCCCCCTCGCCAGCCGTCAGCGAGCGTCTCGGGCGATCCGCCGGCCGACCGCGGCCCAAGTCGGCTCAGTGCTTCTCTCGGGCACGGCTCCCGTCAGGCCATCGAGGTGATCAACGGCCTCCCGGGTGACGTAGCGGTCAGGGTGGGGTGACTGCAGGTAGCGGCGCAGAAGGTCGGCATCGAGATCTTGGCGCTGGAGGTAGGCGGCGATCGTGCCGACCAGGAGATGGTTGTGGGCGAGAGCGTCGGTCAGGGCGTACAGGACCAGGCGCTGCCACTCGCCCATACAGTCTCCATGCACGGTGCCCAGGCTTTGGGCGCGGGCGAGGTAGGCGTTGATGTGTCGGCAGTGGTAGGCGACCAGTGCCAGCAGTTCCCGCGGCACTCCGTCCTCTGCAGGGCGAGGAGCAGGCGGCACGGTGCATGCCGCGGACGCGGGCAGCAGGACATCGCGGATCTGCTGCAGACCTTCCGTCTGTTCAGGTCCACGGGGGATCTCGCTACGCCGCTGGGAACGCCTGCGCGGATAGGAATTGGTCATGATAGTTCCGTCTCCGGCCAGTCCCACGATCCGGCACTCCTGTGTGGCCGAGGCGCTGCGAACGACGCCGCGCGTCTGGGGCCTACCCGTTCGCACCAGACGTGGGCTGACGCGACACTCGACCGGGCACCGTCACAGCGCAACGAAGGCGGCACCACTCGCAAAACGAGCCATGCCGCAGCAAAGTTACGAACCCCAGTTGGCGGCCCGGGCCCGCCACGAGAGCGCGCAGCGCCCGGAACCAGGGCACGGATCAGTACGGCCCAGCAACTGACCGGGCCTATGCCCGCGCCGAGCCGGTCACGAAGATCAGAACGAGGGCGATGATGGCACGAGCGCTCTTGAACATGGTCCTGACCATGACGCCCCGCCCTACTTCCGGTCCTCGAAGAGCAGGTAGTACAGCCCGATGTGCGGGATGACGAGGGCCGCCAGCGCGATCCAGGCCCGCCCCGGGTCCTCGACCACCCAGCCGATGAAGTCCTTGACGGGTCCGACGTAGGCCAGTACGGGGGCGAACACCTCAGTGCGGAAGATGACGTGGAAGATCCCGTAGGCCATGCCGAGGGCGATCGTCAGTCCGGTGCCGCGCCGTACGAAGAGGGCGGAACGAGGACCGATCCGCCGGCGGCGTCCCATGGCTGCGCTGGACTGGGGTTCGACATCAGGAGCAATCGCCTGAGCCACTGGCTCGTAGTCGTACATCGTCACCATCTCGCTCGTATCGAATCACTATCACTTCCATCCTATGAGAAGCTCTCAATGGTCAGAGAATCGCGGATTAAAGGTCACTCGAACTGGAGGTCAGGCTCGCTCATGGATGGCGTGTCGAAGCTGCCGATCGAGCGCTGCCGGGGTCGTGAGGGACTCGCGATCGGCTCGCGCTGAGCGGCCAGCTCGGCGAGAGTGAAGCCCACGGGGCGACCGAGGCGCTGGCCGGCCATGTAGTAGGCCTGCCCGTTCGCGCGTTCACCCAGGGCGATGATCTCGCGGGTGACGGGCTCGCCCGGGCGCTGGGGCGCGCGCTCCCGCCAGACGATCCGGTGCGAGGGCTTCGTATTCGGATCCGCGCCGACGTACGTGGTCTCGCAATCAGCGAGGTCGGGATAACTGGGCATGTACTCCAGCGGGTGCGTGCTCGGCGCGCCCTGCTTGATCCGGCCCATCTGGTTGAGAGCCACGCGCAGGAGCCGATCCTCCGATCCATGAGGGTGCATCACCGCGGCGTCGTGGAGCGCCTGGAGGTCTTGCTTGAGACCGGTCGTCGGCAGGAGGCGGATGGGAGGCTGACGCTCACTCATCACGCTTCTCCTGCTGGGCAGCACGATGCTCATCCGCCCACTGCTGACCGAGCGGGCCGAGGCTCTCGGCGAGCTCTTCGATGGTCATGCTCGCCTCGCCGGAGGCGTCGGACTCCTGGATGCGGCGGGAGAGCTCGGCCTGGAAAGCAGCCTCAGCGTGGACGTGGGCCGCGTGGTCGTACTTCATGAGGCGCACGAACGCGGCGAAGGGGATGATCGCGGCCTCGGGCTTGTTGTCGTCCCCGAAGATCAGCGGCGTGATCTCGCCGCGGCGATAGAGGTTCAGCATCGTGGCGAGGTCCTCGCGCCTGAGCTGGTCGGTCGGGACGACATTGACGGAGAACTTCGGGAGCTCGGCGTCTGGAGTGCCGTTGTCGTGAGCGTTGCTGTTGTGAGTCATAGCTTCAGCCTAATCAGTCGGGAATAGCTTGTCATCGACTCGCATACGACTTTGTTCGCCGAGTCGATAAGGGCGTCGAATGGTCCACCGCTCCGCTTCTGAGAGGCGGAGCGGTTAGGAGAAAGAAGAGACCCGTGCCCCAGTCCCGCACGGTGCGGAGCCGGGGCACGGGCCCTGATGGATGGACGGTCGCGACTTCAGAAGTTCCCCTCGTCGACCTGCAGGCAGACGATGCCGAGCGAGCGCCACAGGGCCACCACTCGGTCACGGTCGTCCAGGGCTAGGGGGACCTCGTAGGCGTCACGAATGTGGGCGTTGAACAGCTCGTGCTTGACGGCGTGGTCGGGGCGCATGTCTCCCTGGCCGCGCATCAGCAGCAGAGCATCGTCAGCCCACTCCCCCAGGTGCTGGCCCAGCCAGCCCCGGGTCGCAGCGCGGACGCTGTACCCCCGGTCGTCACGCTCGGGCCGGCCAGAGCAGAAGATGATCTGGTGGCCAGCGTCGCGCAGCGCGTTCACCGTGTCGATGACCGGCGGGTTGGGCAGATCCCAGACCACCAGGCGGTAGTCGTGGTGGCCCCGCAGCTGCGTGCCGTCGGACAGCACATGCTTGGCGACCGTCCCGTCGATGTCGACGATGACGGCCCGGGGCCGGCGCGGCGTCCCGATGGTCGTGAGTGCGTTCATGACTGGTGTGTCTCTTCCTTGTCGAGGCTGGTGCTTCAGTCGGCCTGCGGCGGAGAGCCGGGGAACGCGCGCACGACGGAGACCAGGAGTGGCACGAGGGTGTCGAACGGGCCCGCTGCGTGCTGCGTTCCGTGCGGGGAGGCGAGGGCGACAGGGTCCTTCGACAAGGTCCCGGACTCGCCGCACTCGGGGCACGCCCAGGTCCAGCCGACGACGGGAGCGTGGACGAGCTGGCCGCCTTGGATGATCCAGTCGAAGCGGTCGGCCAGGCTGTGCTCGTCGGAGGCGACGAAATCGGTGTCGAACAGCTCATCGGGCACGGTGAGTTCAGGCATCGGTGGGCTCCTCTCGGCTGGTAGCTGGTCCCGGTAGCGCTGGGGCATCGAATGACGAGGCTTCGATGGAGGACTTGGCACCCGTCAGCCGGACAACCTCCAGGACGTGGGCCTCGATGTCGGCGCGGGCCTGGGCGACGACCTGCTCGCCGGCCTCCACGAGTGAGTCGACGGTGAACTGGGCGTTGCTGCCCGCACCGGCGACGGCGTTCTCCAGTGCGCTGAGTGCTTCCTTGGTGGCCCTCACGCCTTTCTTCTCGTGGATCGCCTCGTGCAGTGCCGCCGTGGCGGCCTTGACACGGGCGTACATCCGGTCGGTGACCTCGCGGACCTCCCGCAGGCTCTCGGCGGTGCGAGGCTGATGAGGGATCTCGGGCACGAAGGCGTCGTGCTCGGTACGCCGGATGGTCACCGGCACTCCGCTGCCGAGACCCATGGAGGACACGAGCGAGCCCCACTGCGCGAGGCTTATCTCGATCTCCACGAGCTCCCGGCCTGGATGGACCCAGTCGTGGTTGAGGTCGCGTTTGCGTGTGGCCTGGTGGACGGAGAGCGAGATGGTTTCGTTGTGGAGCAGGTCGGACTGGAACAGCGAACGACCTGAGCCACTTCTTCGCGTCACGACCGCGACGCCGAAGGCGGGGTGGATCTCGCTGTCACCTTCTGCGTCGAACGCTGGGTCCTGGATCGGACGGCGGCTCATGACTGCACCGCCTCGGTCGCCGGGTGGCTGGCCCGCCGTCGGTAGTCGCGGCACCTCCTGGAGACGCTAAGAAAGTCGATCATGTCCAGTTCGCGGGTGAACATGTAGCCGTCAGCGATGTCGCCGGAGGTGGCCAGGTGCCCCGGCCAGGTGGTGATGTCCCAGGACCACATGCGGGTGCAGGGCTTCTGGATCCGCAGATGACGGTAGAGGCCGTCATCGTGGAGCACCACGAGCTGGTGCTCGGCGGTTTCGCGCAGGAAGTCCGCGTAGGCGTGGGCGTAGGGGTTGGTCGGCTTGGTCATGATGAGT
Source organism: Streptomyces montanus (assembly GCF_005786655.1). Taxonomy (NCBI): domain Bacteria; kingdom Bacillati; phylum Actinomycetota; class Actinomycetes; order Kitasatosporales; family Streptomycetaceae; genus Streptomyces; species Streptomyces montanus. The sequence goes on along the minus strand of NZ_VBZC01000010.1, from coordinate 29,402 downwards.
GTGCTGCGCTTTCTCTGACGTGCGGTGGGATGTTGTGGGGAGGCGGCGAGCACGACGGCATGACGAAGCCGGGGCCTCCGTGGAACGGAGACCCCGGCTTGTCGTACGGGGCTCTGCTGACCAGCACGCTCTGCTTCTCCTGGGCCTGGAGCGTGGCGAGGACGGCGTCGGTCACTTCCTTCGCGGGGGTGTCGAGCGGCATCTCGCGCTCGTACCCGTGGCCCCAGGAGAAGTCCTGGAACTCCGCGGTGTCGGTGAGCGTGGTCGCCTCGATGGGATACGAGCCGTCCGGGAGCCAGACGTTCACAGTGGCGCTGTGAAACTGGCCGCCCGCGCACCATGCCCGCCAGCGCAGCGGCTGGGTACTCGTCGCCGCGCCGCCGGAATTCGACGAGGTGGACCGGGCGCCCGGTGCTGTCTGCGGGCACCAGGTGCGAGAGAAGGCGTCAACGGTCGTCATCCAGGGGCTCGAGGACGTCGGCCGCCGTGATGTCGCCCCGGATCAGCAGGAGGGAGACAGCGTGGGCCCGGTCGTGCGTGCCGGTCTTCTTGTATATGCGCCGCAGGTGGGTCTTGATCGTGTCCTCGGAGAGGAACAGGTTCGCGCCGGTCTCCGCGTTGGACATGCCGCGCGCCACGCGGACGATGACCTGCTTCTCGCGGCCGGTGAGCGGGTGTGTCAGCGAGGGCGGGAGCATCCCGAGGTCGCGCAGGTGGCCGAGCCTGCCTCGGTGGAACGCCGCCTCCAGGTGGGGCATGACGGCCCGCAGGTAGGTGGCGACGACGATGCGCTGCGACAGCCAGGCCGCCCGCGTCTTCTCTGTGGCGTCGGCCAGGTCGTGGGTCAGTTCCTCGCACCGGGTCGGGGGGTGCGTCTCGGTGGGTTGGGCTAAGGACATGTCAGCGCTCCTTGCGCTTACGGATCTTCGAGAATTGCTGGCCGCGCGTGAGCATCGGGTCGGCCAGGGCTTGGGCCGCCTCGGGGCGGCAGTTGGGACACGGGCGCGTCGTCTGGTGGGTGACGGGCTGGCCGTCCCGGGTGCGGGGTCGGCCGTCGGCGCCCCGCTCGGGCTCCTGCTCGTCGGTGTCGATCCAGCCCGCCACACACGGAGGCTCGTGCGCGCACCTGCACTCGGCCCACGGGCACGAGGCCCGGCCAGCCGAAGTGGTGCTCTGCGGGCGGCGGGGCCGCTGGAGGCCGGGGCCGCGGACGTAGTCGGGGACGTCGCTCACCACAGCACCTCGTCCACTCCGCGGTCGTTGACCGAGGTGCCGGGGTCGTCGACCGTGCGCGGCTGCCGCTCGAACGTCGGCGGCCCTTCCAGCTCCCATCGCAAGGTACCGAGCGTCACGGGCTTGCCCGCCTCGGCGAGGGCCTTGAGGGCGCGGGTGATGCGCGGTTCGTCGTAGCCCGCCTGAATGGCGCGCGTGTCCATCGAGCAAACGCCGTGGAAGCTGTGCAGCGGGTACTTGTCGCAGAAGCCTTTGGCGACCTTCATGGCGCGCTGGCTCACGGTCGGCACGCTGCCGCCTGGGGCGGCAGAACCCGAAGGGTTCTCTTTGTGGTTACCGTCTTTATCTTTGAGTGCCTGGTTTACCGGCGCCTGATTTCCCGTCCCTGGTGGCCCCGATTCCGGCGGATTCTCCGGCGCCGGATTTTCAGGCGCTGGTGGCTCGCCCTGAAGCAGCTCCGGGTCATCGCACACCACCTGCTCGCGCCGGAAGGTGCCCTTGTCGGTGGGCTCCCTGGTCCGCTTCAGGTAGCCGAACTCCTCCAACGGCGGCCTGGGTGGTCTCGTATCCGGCCTCTTCGAGGTGGTGCTTGAGCTGGTTGACCAAGTGCTGCAGGTTATGGGTCGTGCGAGCACTGTCAGTCCTCGCTCTCCTCTTCGCCGACCTTGCCGATCTCTTCGTCGATGTACGCCGAGAGGAACTTGCTCGACAGCGGGTCGAAGCCGTACCGCTCTGACCAGCGCTTGAGGTGCTCGATGGGCTCAGCGTTACCGGGTTCGTCACGCACCTTGCCGATGGCCTCGGCGATCCACTTGAGGGTGTCCGTGCCGGGCCACTCCGGCGAGGTGCCCAGGCCGAGCGCGATCGCGTCGACCACGTCGGTGTCAGTGGGGGGCGTGCTGGCCCCGCGGCTGTTCGCGCGGGAGAGCGGCTGCTCATAGTCCCGGATGAAGCCCATGGCGAGGAGCACGCTCTCGGGCAGCTTGTAAGCGTCCCAGATCGCCTTGGTCGCGTCCGTGGGGGTGCCGCCGCTGGAGGGCCCGCCGGAGATGTAGAGCCTGTAGTTGGCGACCGTGAGGAAGTTCGTCTCCCGGGAGTCGAGGGCCTCTTCGAGGTTGTTGATGATGACGAGACCGGCACGCCGGGCGTACTCGATGAGCACTTCGCCGTTCTCGTCGACGAGGTCGGACTCGCCGTCCAGGTCCGGCAGCAGCTCCTCCAGTTCAGCCTCAGGCTCGTCGAAGGTGAAGAGCGAGGCGTCTGTGATCTCTTCGAGCAGCTGACGGCCTCGGTCGAAGTTCGGCGGCTCGGTGCTTTCGGCAGGGAAAGCGATGGTGGCGGTGAGCATGCTCGCGCCCATGATGATCTACTCCTTCGGTGGTGGGGGAAGCTGCGGGTCGGATCAGTCCTGGATCCAGCCGAGGACTCATCGACGTCCTGGTCGCAGCTGGCCTCGATCGCCTGGCGCAGGGTCGCGCCGGGGTTCTCGAGGTAGTGCAGCGCGGCGCTGTAGATGAGGTTGGCCGCGTCACGTTCTCGGGCGCGAGATCGCTCACGTCGTTGGCGGCTCGGCTCACGGCGTCGCTGATGCCCTCCTGGAAGAAGGCCTTTCGTGCTGGCTGAGCCGTCGAGGCCGTCGCTGAGGGACCATCCGGCGACCGCCCGCGCGGGCCTTGGGCCCGTCGGTGACCGCCCGTGCCCTACCCCTCCTCCGGCGACCGCGGCGGGCTGACTGTCGTGCGCGGCGCACGTCGCTGGGACGAGGTACGCACGATCAGCTCGGTCGGTATCACCTGCTCGACCGGGTGATCAGAGTCCACCCCTTCGATGGCGTCGATGAGGAGCTGGACCACCGCCGTGCCGATCCGGCGCGGCTTGAGGGAGAGCGTGGTGACGGACGGCTCGGTGCTGGCGTACACGGTGGACTCGCTGCAGCAGACGATCAGCAGGTCGTCGGGGACGCGCAGGCCGTAGCGGCGGGCGGCGGCGAGCAGGTCGGTGCCGTTCGGGTCGAACAGCCCGTAGACCGCGTCGGGCCGGTCGGACCGGGCCAGCAGCCGGTCGGCGGCGGCGGAGCCCGCGCAGGGATCGTGCGCGGGGTAGGCCTCGTACACCGGATCCTGGTCGACGCGTTCGCACCAGTGCAGGTACGCGGTCGTCGATAGATGCGTGTACGTGTCGGTCGTGGTCCCCGTCAGGAGGCCGATGCGGCGGGCGCCGGCGTCGGCCAGGTGGTCGAGGATGCCCAGGACGGCGGCCTCGTGGTCGTTGTCGACCCACGCGGTGACCGGGAGCGAGCCGGCCGGGCGGCCGTCGGAGATGACGGGTAATCCCTGCCGGACCATCTCGCTGACCACGGGATCCTGGTCGGACGGGTCGATGACCACGGTGCCGTCGAGGGCCACGTTCGACCACACGTCGTGGCGCGAGGTCGCGGGGAGGATGACCAGCGCGTAGCCCCGGGCGAGTGCTGCCGAGGTGGCGGCCCGCGCCATTTCGGCGAAGTACGCGAACTCGGTGAAGGTGAAACGTTCATCCCCGGACGTGGTGACGGTCAGGCCGATCAGGCCGGATTTCCCGGTACGAAGGGTTCGGGCCGCGGCCGACGGGCGGTAGCCCAGCCGGTCGGCGACCTCACGGACATGGCGTCGGGTGGCGTCCGGGAGCCGGCCCTTGCCGTTGAGGGCGTCGGAGACGGTCGTGATGGAGACCCCGGCCGCCGCAGCCACGTCTCTGATGCCCGCCCGGCCCGGCCGGCTGCCTCGGCGGGGAGTCTCTGCCCCGCTCACCTGGTGCTTCCCTGCGAAGTGTCGTGCTTCGCGCCGTAGTTCGGGCAGATGATCCAGGCCATGAGTTTGCTCCTGATATGTGTCGGGGTGGTCAGTACTTCTTGCGCCGGTGCGCGAGACGCCAGCGGTAGAGGGGGCTCGGCAGGCGGTTGGACTTCCGCCGGTTGTGCCGGCGGCAGAGCAACTGGCCGTTCCACAGTTCAGTCGGCCCGCCACGGCTCCAGGGGTGTATGTGGTCGGCCTCGGTCCCCGGTGCCTGGCACCGGAACCAGAGGGGCGGTTTGTGCTCGCACCGGCCGTTGGCCTGGCGGATGAGCTGCTGCTTCTGGGACCAGCTGTAAAGCCGGGTGGGGTCCCGCCAGCGCCGCTTACGGCCAACGCCGATGGCGAGGCACAGGATGCCGAGCGCAGCGACGGCCAGGCAGGCGAGCAGCACAGTCGGATCTGGCTGCATGGCGCTCAGTGCAGGTCGTTGCCGAAGGAGATCAGCTCACGCCTGGTCGCCCAGAACAGGTCCTCGGAGTCGAGGACCGTGACGAGACGGTCCTTGCCGAGGCAAAGATTGGCCCTTCGGGGCTCACGATGCTCTGCGCCGGGGTCGGGATCGGAGACGATGCGGTACTTGAGCATGGTCGAAGGCTGCTTTCTGTACAGGAACGCGTGAGCCGGACAGCGAACCGCCGAGGAGACCGGAGTGGCTTCTCGGCGGTTCGGATGGGGGCGTCCTCAGAAGTCGATGGAGTACTTCGGGGGACGGCGCAGGATCACCGCGGCGGCACGCAGGTCCTTCTCGTCGTCGGGCGACCTGTCGTCCTCGTCACGGAGGTCGGTGAGCGTGAAGGCACCATCCGGGAGCTGGTAGCCGTCCTCGGACGGGGCGGCGTCGCGCATGCGGAACTGCAGCCCGGTGCCGGTGTCCCAGTCGTTGATGGTCTGCAGGCTGTGGCTGTTGAACAGATCGACACGGCCATCGAAGACGTCGGTGTCGCCGTTCCTCCAGGTGATGTGGGCCTCGATCCGCGAGCCGGCGTGCTCGCTGCGCTTGATGTTCAGGTCACCGATCACCTCAGCGAACGACTCGCCCAGGCGCAGCTCGAAGGCGATCGCTCGCAGGTGGTCGAAGTTGATGTCGTACTTCCGGGAGAAGTCGACGATCTCGGCCACCTGCTTCTCGGCCACTCCGGGCACCTGGTCGCGCAGGTAGGTGGCCACCGTCTCGGGCTCGGGGTAGGCGAAGCGCATGTGGTAGTGGAAGCGGCCGGGGCGGTTGAGCATGTAGTCGTTGACGCGGTGCAGCTCGTTGACCGACAGGACGTAGAGGCGCTTCGTCGTGCTCAGCCCGTCGAACAGACTCAGGAACTGGTTCTGCGACTCGTCGTCCTCGTTGGAGAAGATCTTCTCGAACTCGTCGAAGACGACGACGACTTCGCCCAGCTCGTCGAGGAAGGCGGCCAGCCCCGGCGTGTCGTGCTGCACGAGCACGGTGGGCAGGTGGTGTTCCTCGCGCATCCGCTCGGCGAGCAGGCGGAGCATGAGGCTCTTACCCATGCCCTTGTCGCCGGAGAGGATGACGCCGAGCGAACGGTCCATGGCGGAGTAGCCGGTGACGATCCGCTGTACACGGGAGGCGTGGCTGCCGTAGACGGTCTCGGCGGATGCCAGCGGCTCCGTCTGGCGCAGGCTGTAGCCGGTCGTCTGAGAGAAGGCGATCGTGTAGGTGGCCACGGGCAGATCAGCGAAGGTCTGCACGGAGTCCCCGTAGAGGCGGAACTCCCCGCCGGAGGCGACGATCGTGGATGCGGGCATGAAGACTTCTCGCTTTCGCGGGAGTATGTGGGTGGTGGTGGCAGCACAGGGGTGCTCAACGGATGGGCAGCACGCTGCTGTCCGGGCGGTAGACGCCCTCGCTCTCATCGAGCACGGACTCGGTGAGGGTGACGGTGGCCGGCATCAGGCGTGTTGGCGGCGCGGCGCCAGGTTCGCGGCAGGGTTGAACGTGACTGGTCTCCGCGGCCGCGTGGTCGTAGGGTCCTGCGTCATGCCGCGAGTCGACGCAGGCCCGGCGATACCCTTGGGTCGTTCAGTTCAGAAGCGGTCGCCGATCTCGACGCTGTCGTACTCCTCGCGCGTGACGGTTTCCCAGCCGGTCACATCGCCTTCCTTCAGCTGCAGTTCCCACTTCGCGGGCGTTCTGTAGCCCTTGAAGACGGGCACGGTGGTGATTCCGCACCGGGCCGAGGAGTCATCCTTGTCCGGTGTGCGTGGACTCGGTGTCGAGCGCGGTGGCCTCTTCTTCGAGGTATCGGTGCGCGGCGGCTGCGGTGCGTCCGGCTGGTCATCGCTCGTGTCAGCGGGTGACCGGGGCCTGGGATTCGGCTTGGCGAGCGCGCTCCGGAGCATCTGGGTGCGCGTGGACCGGCAGGGGGCTGGCCGCTCGATCTGGTCGTAGATGGGGTCTTGGGCGGCCCGGCTGCGCTTGTCGATGACCTCGCCGTGGTCGATGTCGGTGTCGGGATCCTCACAGCCGGCGAGGGTGAGAGCTGCGGTGGTGACGAGGGTCGCGGTCGCGATGACCGACCGTACGGCGGCAGAGCGCACGATGTGTCCTTAAGGAGGTGGTGGGGTGGGTGCGGGAGGGGCGAATGGGCGGCCGCACGGTGGTTGAGCGGCCCCACGTCGCCTGACAGGCCTGCGGAAGGCCCGAGGCCAGACGGTTGTAGAACTCTGCGTTCGACAGTGTCAGCGGGTTGGAGGTCACGGCACGGACGCCGGTGTTGCCCGGGGAATCAGAAAGGCTGCCGCCTGTTCCGCCAGGGTGGGCATGTCAGTCCGTCGCAGACGGCGGTGATGACCTGGTCGACGGCGTTCGTGTCGAGTTCGAGGTCTGGGTCGATCGAGACGTGAACGGCCGCGTGCATCGCCGGGCTTGCGCCGCTGCGGACGAGGGCTGTGGTGAAGGGGATCAGGCCGTTCTCGCGGCAGACGGCGGCGTAGTGCTCGAACGTGGTGGTGACTGTCTCGCCGTCGACCGGCGCCAGGCCCTGGACGGCGGCCACCCAGCCGTACACGTTGCGCAGCTCGGCGAAGGTGTAGGCCTTCGGTGAGGTGGGCGACTCGTACAAGGCCGGCCCGCCCTTGGCGCGGTGCTCGCCGCGGTAGGTCCAGACGCGGCCGTCGCGGGTCAGGTACGAGGTGGGCCGGCGATGCTCTATCGCGTCCTGCCAGGAGCCGAGGACCCGGTCGATTCCGCCGAGGATCCGCCGTGCCCGGTCGTCGTGGGTCTCCCCCTCGTGCTGGGCGTGCCCGTCCTGGAGGACAAGGTTCAGCTCCCCGAGCAGTTCGAACGGCTCGTCACCCTGGAGCACGTTCGTCCACGGCAGCGCGGCCGGCCGCTGAGAGCGCTTCTCGGTCCTGGAGGTGTCCGGCTGGCTGGTCGCGATGGTCTCCTCGACGGTGGCGTGACCGGATGCGGAGGCGGCTGGTGCATGGGCGCCGTTGTCCTCGAAGTGGGGGGTCGGCTCGCAGATCTGCTCCAACGGTTCGCGGCAGTCGTTGCACTTGCGGGATTTCACCCACCCGCCTCCGTTGGGCGCCGGGTACTCGCTTGTGACGTCCCACGACTCGTGAGGGCACGGCGGCTCCTCGGCCTGGTCTACGGGGTGGTTGCAGATCCCGGTCTCATTGTGAGTGAGGGCCGCGCCGTTGCAGTGCTGTGCCCGGTCCTCGGGGGCGTCGCCAGCCGGGGTGTCCTCGAAGGGGGTGAGGAGCGCCTTCGCGAAGCGCGTTCCGTCCTTGCACTGCGCGGACAGGACGCCGCTCACGGTGCACCAGGGGCAGGCGTGGGAGTGGGCGGTCGCCTCGTCGGCGAGCGCGAGGAGGCGGTCACTGGGCTGCTCGTCGCGGGTCCACGCGAGGAGGGCGACGGCGTATGCCTGACGCATGCCCTCCGCCCGCTTCGCGAGGTCGTCGGCGTTGCGCCGGTACGCCTCCAGGTACGGCGGAGCCAGCTCGCGGAGCGCGTCCTCACAGGCCGGGTGAACGGCGTCGGCCATTCGGGCGGGTGTGCGCTTGTCCCGGCCTGAGCCGGGGTCGATGCACAGCCGCAGAAAGGCCCGAAGTTCGTGTTCGTTGAGGAACTGCATGGTGGGTCCTCTCGGTTCGTTGCACCTGTCGAGAGGTCGGGTGCGGTTTCGGCGACCTCCTCGCTGCTGATGGCCGAGGTCTTATGAAGGAAGTGAGCGGTCACGGGACTGCTCTGGCGGGTGAGTCATGTGTAGAGGTGGTCAGCGCGCTGCCTGTGTGACATGACGTCGTGGGTCTTGTTGCGCCGGGCCCGGGGACTGGGGGCCTCCGGGCCGTGCTCGGCTTTCGCTGTCAGTGGGGCAGAAGTTCGTCGAGGAGGCTGTCGATGTCGACGGCCTTGGACTCCTGGCCTGCGGGGACGGCCGCGTAGGTCTCGGCGAGCCACTCCTTGACGGGAGCGATCGATCCTTCCAGGCGGGCATACCCGTCGGGGGCCTCCAGTTCGATGCTGAGGCAGCGGTCCGGAAGCGGGCCGACCGGGGTGATCTTCACGTCGCCGATCCCGGCGGGAGTCGTGGTGCCCTGGTCGAGCAGTTCCCGGGCGAACGTCCACCGGACCACATCGTCGGGCGTGACGTCGAAGGAGAACTGCACCGCGTAGGGGTCGGTGTCCTTGTAGTACAGCCGCACGGGGACGAATACACGCAAGTCCGGGCCAGCCACGAGCGACATGCGGATCTTCAGTTCCAGGCCGGGAAAGCCCATGGGTGGATTCCTGTTCTTCGGCGGAAAAGCGTGGTGGAGGCGGGCGGCGGGAGGCAACGCCCGGGGATACTCGAACACCGCCGTCCCGCCGAGGTCGCTGTGCGGGGGGCATGGCGGGTGCGGTTTGCTACGCCTGGCGTTCTGCCAGGGCGTTGATGGCGAAGAGAACCTCGCCGTGGATGACCCCCTGGTCGAGGTAGTGCCAGGCTTCGGCGAGGCTCTCGACGAGCAATTCGTCGTACGCCTTCGTGCCGGGCCGGGCGCTCTTGAGCAGCTCATTGTGCACAGCGCGCCACTCGTCCTGGACGGCGTACAGGTGTTGGGTGGCCTCGCGTAGTTACCGCACCTGCCAGGCGTAGCGTCGGGTCCGGTCGGAGGGAGCCAGCCGGGCGAGCTGCTGCTCGGCGACGTGCACGAGTTCGTCGGCGTGGTGGTACACCCGGCCGAACGCGGACAGGGTGTCGGCGTCGCGCTGTTGCTGACGCAGGCCGTAGGCGTCCTCGTCGTGGGGTTGGAAGGACTCGGGGTCGGAGTGTCGGCTGGAGTAGTGGCCCCAGGCGGCGAGGGGTGTGACCTTCGGGGCTGCGTCATTCAGGGGTGTGAGGTGTGGAAGACCGCAAGGGCAGGTGCCTCTCGTCGAGAACACCCGCCCCTACGGCATGAGGTGGCGGCGGTTGGTCAGACGGCCGCGGTGACCGCGGAGCGGTCGTCGGCGCTGCCGGGAGCAGCGCTGTCGTTGTCGTCCAGGAGATCCGGATCGATGCCGAGGGCGCGAGCGGCGTTCCTCTTGTCACGCTCGGTCAGAGCCGTCACGATCTGCTCGTAACTGCTCTGGATCGGCGGGTTCTTCACGGTGCCGTAGCCGAGTACGTACTGGCTCTTCATGGCACGAGTGAAGGCGACGTAGAACATCCGCTTGGCGTCTTGGGTCATCTTCGTGTCCTCCCTGTAGAGGACGACAGCGTTGTCGAATTCGAGACCCTTGGCACCGTGGATCGTCGAAACGACCAGGTCGGCCTTGGACTCGAGGTTCTTCCGCTTGCGCTCCTGGTTCCTCTGCTTGTTGATGTTCAGCTTCTGCTGGTTCCGCTGAATCTCGAAGGAGAGCAGGTTGTCGCGCAGCCGATCGAAGAACGCCTTGTGCGTGAGCGTGCCCTGGTGGCAGAGCGTGATCCAGCCGTTGATGGTCGCGCTGTTCTCGATCCACCACTCGGAGATCGTGCGCAGGATCGCCTTCTCGACGTTGGCGTTGGCAGCGTTCTTCGTCAGCTTGTCCATGTTGTCCTTGATCCCCTGGGAGACCACGAACGCGGCGTTGGTCGGCGGTGCCTGCAGGACGTCGTTCCAGAAGAACTTGATGTACTTCGAGAAGATGTCCGTGGCGTAGACGCGATCGCTGACCAGAGAGGCGACGTGGCGGTCCGGGTAGCGCTTTTCGAGCACATCCTGGATCAAGGACACCTCGCGGCGCGAGTAGGCCAGGAAGGCCACCTGCTCGCCCCGGTCCAGGCACTTGTCCACGTAGTTGGGGATGACCGTGTTGCGCACGGTTGCCTGCAGGTCCTGGGTGACGAACCCGGTGAGTCTGGCCACCTCGCGGTACTCCAGGGTGACCTTCTCCAGGAACGAGTCGGCCGTGGGCATGGCGAGCGAGTTCGCCTGCAGCTGGATGTTGGCGAACTGGTTGGTCTCCAGTCCGCCGAGCACGACGTTCGCGAAGTCCAGGATCTCCTGGTTGCTCCGGTAGTTCGTCGTGAGCTTGAAGGTCGCGAAGACCCCCGAGCCCTCCAGCGTGTTGAGCGCGCGCGGGTTCGCCGAGCGGAACTCGTACAGCGTCTGCGAGGCATCGCCGACGATGAACAGGGACTGAGCGTGCTTGGTGATGTACTTCAGCACGTAGATGAACTCAAACACGCTGTTGTCCTGCACCTCGTCGATGATGAGGTACTTCGACTGCACATGGGCCGGCTCGGCCATGTCGTCGATCTTCTGGTAGCAGATGATGATCTGCAGCTCCAGCGAAGTCTGTTCGATGCGGTCGAGCAGGGCGATCACCTCGTCGAAGTGGCTCTCGACGAAGGTGTTCAGGGCCGTGAAGGCGCCGGTCCTGTTCTGGTCGACCTCCAGCAGGCGGTGGCGGAACGTCGCCGCGAACTGGCTGTTCGGGTAGAAGATGTCGATCGAGTTGATGATGGTGTCGATCGCCGAGACCTTGTGCCTCGGGTGGTTCATCGAGTAGATGTCGATGATCATCTTGGCGATCGTCATCGAGCCGACGTCCGGGTTCTTCTCCGTGATGTTGTCGGCAGCGGCGTTGGTGAACGAGAGCACCGTGATGTCCGAGGCGGGGACGCCGCAGGCTTCGAGGTACTTGATCCGTTCGAGGATCACGGTCGACTTGCCGGTGCCGGCTCCCGCCTGCGTCATCACCAGCGGCTCGTGCGTGGTGAGCGCGTCGAGCTGCTGCTTGGACAGGTGGGGCGGCAGATTCGGAGGCGTGGCCGGCTGCGCAGGCACGATCAGCTGAGGCTTCATCTGCTCCAGATGGTCGAGTGTGTGATTCATCAGCAGGCTGAGGTTCTGCTTCGACAGCTTCGTGGCGATCTGGTCGGAGAAGGTCACATCCACCTGCTTGTGGATCTGGCGGTAGGCCTCCAGCGGGACGTTGTAGTTCTCCAGGTAGCGCAGCTGGACGGCGAGCATGTTCAGCTGTTGCTCCGTCGGGCCCGCGGGCATGTCCTGGATGTAGCGGCAGACCTCGTCGGCAATCGCCTCGGAGTCCCAGATCTGGGCCAGGCGCGTGATGCGCTCGTAGATCGAGTACTGGCGCATCCACTCGTCGAACTCATCGCCGAGGTTGGAGGCCGTCAGGCCGGCGGATGTGAGCACGTCCTGGACGTAGTCACGGGCGTTCTCCAGCGGGCTGGTGTCCCACTGCAGGAAGACGGCGGCGTCGTGGTTGCCGTAGCCGACCGAGCGCGAAGCGGCGGTTGCGTACTCGGGCTCGGGGAGCCCCTTCTTGAAGAGGTACAGCTCCATCCGGTACTGGATGACGAGGTCGCGCGTGGACTTGCCGCCGGACTTGTCCTCGTAGAACACGAGCGCCTGCGGGGTCATGTCGAAGGCGACGTCCCAGTCGTCGAATCGGCTGGACGAGGTGTCGACAGTAAAGCGGTCGTCGGCGTGCGGGCTCGGCAGGGTGAAGGACCCGCCTGCGTTCAGGGCGCGACGCGTGATCGGTGCGAGCGGGATCGATGTCGTGGTGATGTCGTGCTGCGTCGAGCTCTGCTTGACCTCGATGTCGGTGGCCATGGCGTAGGCGGTGTTGGTGGCAGTGTTGATCGGCCGCAGGGACTCGTTGAGCAGGCCGATCTTCTTGCCGTTGCCGGTGAGCTTCGAGGAGAAGAACTTCGGGTCGACAGCCTTCTGAGCAACGGCATTGGCCGAGAGGTCGAGGTCATCAAGCAGGACAGGCATGTCGTTGCCTTTCTCCAGCGGGTCGAGAGGGGGATTGAGAGAAAGAATGAATCAATCGCACAGCAACTCTGACAAGAGGTGAATAGTCAGTCGAATGCTCGAAGGTGAGCGAAGAGTGCAGCGACAGGGCTGGGTCATGGGCGCAGGTACGAACACGGGCGGGGCTCGTCAGCTGACGAGCCCCGCCCGTGTTCCTCTCAACCCACCCGTCAGGGGCCGTTAGGCCCCTGAATCCGGGGTATGTGGCGAAGCCACGCCCCGGACACCGCGCACTACCCAGGCGCGCGGTCGTTCATCAGCGGCAGCTCATCTCACTTCGAAGTCGAGTCCGAGCGCCGGTCGGGACCATCGACGGCAGCATCGCCGGCATCGAGATCCCAGGGGCAGGCCGTGACGAGGGATCCTGCGGGATCGACCTCGATCAGGCCAAGCATGAGGCCCAGTTTGCGGAGTTCATCGGTACTCCGGACATGGGTGGTGAGGTTCGCTCGGGCCGCGGCGGAGAGCTCCATGGCTCGCTTTCGGTGCTCTTGGAGCAGAGGTTCGGGGAGCCTGGCGGACATGGCTGTCCCCCTTTCTGAGCAATGAGGGTGTGGGGGGTGAGGTACGCCGAGGGCTCCTGTTCCGGAACATCCGGAACAGGAGCCCTCGGTGCGATGCGGACGGCTGCTCAGTCGTCCGACGGGGATGCCGAGGCTGTGCCGCCGGTCTGGGCAGCGAGCAGGCAGTCCTCGATCCAGGTGCGAACAGCCTTGCGCGCCGGCCGCGCACCCTGGGAGTCCACGTAGGTGGTCTCTTCGATGGCGCGCAGCTCGTCGTCGGGCATCGACGCGGGCAGCGCCTGGGCCAGCCGCGGCTTGGCCTCGACGATCCGTTCACGCTGCCGCTCGTAGTCGGCGGCCATGATCTGCCGGTAGGTCTGCCGGTCGATGGGGTTGAACCCCACGACCAGTGAGAACCGGCCCAGCAGCTCGGCGTCGAAGAACTGCTCCAGTGCCTTGTTGAGGCTCTGGTTCGAGATGGTCTTCGGGTTGTTGCCGAAGCCGATCATCTTGCCGTCGAGCGAATCACGGGCGGCGTTGGTCGTGCAGATGACCAGGGCTTTGGAGAAGTCCAGCATCTTGCCATGGGCATTGCGGATGTAGCCTTCGTCGAACGCCGAGAGGAACAGGCGCTGCACGGCCTTGTCAGCCTTCTCGAACTCGTCGAGCAGGATCACCCGGTGGGGGTTGGACTCCAGCGTGTCGAACGGGAGCTCCTGGTTGGAGTCCGATCCGACATAGCCGGGAGGTGAGCCGATGATCTTCGACGTCGACCACTCGCTGTGGAATTCGGTCATGTTGAGGATGATCGGCTCGGTGCCGGTCGTCTCCTCAGCGATGATTTTGACCGCCTCGGTCTTACCCACACCTGAGGCCCCGGCGAACAGCCACGTCGTGGGCGTCTTCATCGGGAACAGGTCGAGCTCTTCGCGGGCCAGACGGTCCGTGAGCTTGGCGAGCACGTCGTCCTGGCCCTGCAGGCGGCTGGTGAGCGTGGCGCTCAACGCAGCGACGTCGAGGTCCTTGCGCTGGGCGTTTCCGGTCATCAGGCGCTTGGCCACATCGAGCACACGGGTGCTCGTCAGCGGCACCTGCAGGATGGACCGCAAGGTCTGCGCGAGTGCCGTGTCGCCGGCGTTCTCGGCCTGGACGATGAGCTTCTTCTGCTCCAGGACCCGGTCAGCCATCGCGCGGTCGAGCAGCGTGATGGCGTTGTCCGGCCGGTGCTGGCCAGCCCGGGAGTTCGCTTCGGCGATCTGCACCACCGAGGCCAGGACGTCGTCGGAGACTCCGATCTGATGACGGAAGTGCGCCATCAGGCCGGGACGGACCGTGGTCATCACGGCCAGCGTCTGTTCCACGCTCAGCTCGTCGACGATGAGCCGGGTGAAGCGGCGGGCGAAGGCCGGGTCCTCGTCGAATGCCCGAGACTCCGTACTGGTGGTCGCGCCGATGACGGACATGTCGCCGCGGGCCAGGGCCGGCTTGAGGATCTGCGAGATCTTGCGGCCGACGGCGTCGCCATGGCTGCCGGACCCTCCGGTGATCTGGTGGATCTCGTCCATGAACAGAATGGCCTTGTTCTTGGGGTCCGAGGCGAACTCGACGATCGCCTTGACCTTCTCCTCCAGTGAGCCGACGATGCCTGTCCCGGCGATGATGTTGGTGATGGGCAGCTCGTAGATCGTGTAGTCCTTGAGCTGGTCGGGAATGAGGGTGTCACCGAGCGCGATGCGCCGTGCGATGTCCTCGACGATCTTCGTCTTGCCGACGCCGGCGGAACCGACCAGCAGAGCGTTGGGCTTGGTCTTGCTGATGATGACCGAGAGGACCTGCTCAATGAGCGTGTCACGGAACAAGGTCGGATCGGCGTTCTTGAACTTCTCGTTGTAGTCGACGAGGAGTTCCTTGACGTCATCGTCGGCGCTGCCGCCGGATGGCATTCCCATGGGCGGGAACGACGCTGGAGGTCGGCCACCGCCGGTGCCCTTGTCGTCGTCGGAGCCGCCGGGCGTGAATTTGCTGAGACCCATCGGGTCCTCCTTCGGTGCGGGTCGCTCGGCGTGATGGCGCGCTGGGTGGATGCTTCACGGGCTCCGAGCAGGGATATGGATGGGTGAGAGAAGAAGCCAGGGGTCACCAAGAGCGGTGCCGGCCAGGGGAGTTGGTTGCACGGCACCGCTCTTGGCGGTCCTTGGGGGCAGCAGGGTCAGACGACCATGCCGAGGAGCCTCTGCCGGATGCTCGGGTCGATGTGCTGCATCGAGTCGGCGTAGCGCTTGGCCAGGTCCACCATGAACGACCAGTCCATGGCGGAGCACGGCGCGTAGTACAGGTTCTTCGGGTGGTCCTGACGCGTGGACGGCGGCAGCCAGTCGAAGTCGGTGACCATGAGCGAGAGCCTGCGCTGGCGCACCCGGCTGGCGTTGATGTACCGCCAGATCTGCGTGTACTCCGTTCCGCCCGACACCTTCGGGATCCTGCGGAACTCCTTCCAGATCTGAGCCGTCGACTTGTTCTCCGTGCGCAGCATCACCTCTTGGGACAGGAAGTGGCTGAACGAGTTGAAGTACAGGTTGATGTTGAGCTTCTTGGCGATCCGGATGAGCATCATGACCGCCTCCTGGTAGTTCTCCTCGGAGATCGAGCCGGAGGTGTCGATGTAGATATGCAGGTCGGGCATGTACTGCACCGAGGTGATCCGGCCGGGCTTGTTGAAGTCGTCCGGGTTCCGGCGGTTGGCCTTGAGGAAGGTCGCCGTCGTCGTGCGGAAGATGTTCTGCGACTTGTTGACCTTGCCCATCCGGCGTAGCACACGGGTGATGTGCTTGAGCAGGTCGAGCTTGCTCGGCGGCTGCTTGCGGAACGCCACCTGGGCGCTACGGCTGCCAGGCTGCCCCGGTTGCTGCTTGGCTCCCAGGGCGGCGGCCCGGGCGGCTGCCCGTGGCAGCGACGTGAGCTTGGACAGCGACGTGTTCGAGACGACCTTCACCGGCGAAGCCAGCGACTGCTTGATGAGGTTCCACTCCCCTGTGATCTTCGCCGCGGTGGCCCGGGCATGGGCCTCGACGTTGACCAGGACGACGGAGCGCGGGCAGAACAGCTCCCCGACCGTGAACGGCAGGACGCCGGTGTCCAGAGCGGTGTTCTGCTGGCCGGCCTGGGCCCGCTGCTGCTCGGCGTAGTTCATGAGCATGTGCACGAGCACGCGGGCGAAGGAGTGCTCATCGTTGGCGTCAGAGTCGTCTTTGCGCACCAGCAGCGACTCGGTGAGCCCCTTCAGGGACAGGGCCGTGAAGTCGTTGAGCAGCTTGGTGGTGGCCGGCGGCAACGCACTGGCCATCGTCTGTGTCTGCTGGGACAGCCAAATCTTGAAGTCGTCGAAGGCCGCGGAGGACTGGAACCAGAACCCGAGGGTGTCGGGGTGGAAGGTGTAGGCGATCGAGGCGAAGAAGGCGCTCTCGTCGCCGGTCCTCGCCAGCAGAGCCTTCGCGGCCGGGAGGACATCAGCCTGCGCGGTGTAGAGCACCCGAGGGGAGGGAGCGGGCATCTTGTTCTGCTGCCCGGCCTGAACGGCGAAGAGCTCGGCGACCGGCAGCGGTGTGCCTTGGTCGAAGTTGATCAGGGTCTGCCCGAGCAGCTCCTTGACGGTCTGCTCGTTGGTCACGTTCAGCGTGTCGCCGAGGCAGCTCAGGACCAGATCCGGGATGTCCCCCGTCAGATCAGCGCCCTGGGCGTCGGTGATGCTCGCCGGGGTATTGGGGTTCAACGGCTCCAGCAGCGGGTCGATGAGGGTCTGCTGGATCGCCGGCATCGGGTCGTAATCACCGGTGCACGAGATGGTGTGCAGTGCGTCGAGTACGGCCGGCTTCTGGTTCGTGACGGTGATCGTCATGGGTCGTGGTCTCCTTCTGAGGACAAGGCAGCGGCAGAGCGCCGCCGGTGGTGGGGAGTTGCAGCAAGAGTTGCACCGCAGCAGTCCCCACCACCGGTGAGCGAGCGATCAGAGGAAGGCCGAGAGGACCGGCTTGGCCTGGTTGACGATCGGAGCGTCGATCTCCATGAAGGCCTCCAGGTTCTGGCGGTCGATCTGCTGGCTGGTCACCATCTCGATGAGCGTGCGGGTGTGCTCCGGCTCGATCTGGGTGATGGCCTGGGCCAGCTGCTCGATGAGGCGCGCGTTGTCCTCGCTCTCCTTGAGCGCGTACAGCAGCGACCCGGACTTCTCGTTGTCGGTCAGCGTCGCGATGACCGCGGCCATGTCGGTCATGGTCGCTGCGGCCTTCAGGCTCTGGTAGCAGTTCGGCTTCGGGACGTTCACCCGGTTCTGCTGCACGCCGCCAGCGTTGTTCGCCAGGTCCTGAGAGATGGTGGCCACGAGCTGCGTGGTGAACATGGTGTCTCCGACGTAGGCCTCGATGGCCTCGTTCAGCAGCGATGTCTCGCGGTCGCCGATCTGGATCGGGGTCGCCAGGTACTGCGCCAGCTGCTGCGGGTCGGCCGCGTTGAGCCACTTCGACAGGTTGTCGATGGTGCGCGGCGTGGTGAGCTGGTTCATCTCCTCGCCGCCGTCGAACAGATCGGCCATCGTGACGTTGCCGTTGTCGTCGTCGTCGTCCTGACCGTCGGCGACGATGGCCTCGGGCGTCGACTTCTGGAAGATCAGCCCGGGGTACTGCGTGAGCACCGTCTTCACCCAGGGGTTCATGTTGTCGCCGAGCACGGACATGAGGGTGGCGGCGTCGGGCTCGACATGAAAGATCGCGAAGCGGGACAGGCTCGCCTCGTCGAGCGAAGTGACGTTGCCCCTGTCGTTGCCGGCCACGACGATGCGGACGTTCTTGGGCAGCTCGACGTAGCCCATGCGGCGCAGCGTGACCAGGGTCAGCGCGCCGGAGGTGACGTCGGAGGTGGTGCGGTTGATCTCGTCGAGGAAGAGGATCGGCCACTCACGCGGGTTCTTCTCGGCGTAGTCGATGCACTCCTGGATCACCTGGTGCGGGTAGAAGACCTGCTTGTAGCTCTGCGTGCCGTCGTCCTTGGTGTACGGCACCAGGCGCGCACCGGTGAGGTCGGCCTTGTCGGCGAGCTGGTTGCACGGCAGCGTGAAAGCCTGCGTGCCCATGGAGTAGGCCAGGTCCTCGACGAAGCTGGACTTGCCGATGCCGGGTTCGCCCATGAGAGCGGGCGTCGCGTCGACCTCAAGTGACTGCTTGATGAGGGTCGTCAGGGTGTCGTTGAACTTCATATCGATGTCTTTTCTGTGCGTGGGCGAGGAAGAGAGAGAAAGACAAGAGATGTCGGAGGACGGCGCTGCTGCTCTCGGCGTCGCCGAGGCTGCATAGGCCGTGAACGGTCCTGTGGCGCGGGCCGCGCCGTCGGAGCCCGGCGGAGACCTGCACTCCCGCCATGGGTGGCGATGGAGCCCCGCTGCACATCGCCACCCGATCGCGCTCCGCGCGATCCAGCCCTGTCCCCCACCTGTGCTCGGCCCCGCCGCAGCACCCGCCACCCACCCCACCCGCTGCCGGAGGCAGCAGATGAACCAGGAGCAGAAGCAGCAGCAGGCACAGAGCGTCAGTTGGTCGACGAGGAACGGGCCTCGCGGTCGGCCACGAGCGCGGCGGCCCGGTCGAGGAGGAAGGGCCGGCCGTTGCGCCGCTCGCTGTGCTTGGGGCGCGCAGGGATGACGTCGAGCGCCGCCTTGTAGAGCAACCACGCGGTGTCGCCCGTCGAGTACTCGACGCCGAGGGCGCTGTAGGCGCGCAGTTGCGTCCGCATCCAGCCGTAGAGCGACGCGAGAACGGAGAACTCCCAGCGGGACATGTCGTGGTTGAAGTCGCCGGGATCCCGGAGCTGATGGCGTGCACTGGCCAGGGTCTGCTCGACGATCGCCTGTGAGTACGGGATGTCGGGCATGACCTCGGCGGTGTCGACATCTGATGCTGAAGCACCGGAGCTCTCGCTGGCGTTCACGGCCAGCTGCGTGTAGAGGTCCTCGATGGAGGCGAAGGCCGGTGCGATAGTTGCTGCGTTGACGTGAGAGATGACGCGATCGGGCACCGGCTGGCGGGTGAAGGTCGACCAGTGGTCCAGGAGCAGTTCGTACCAGCCGTGTTCCTCGCGCAGGACGCGCTTGCCGGCGGCCACGGGGAAGTCGTGGAAGTTCTTCGGCAGCGGCATGACGAGATGGAAGCCCTGGCCGGACATCGACAGCTCCGAGTAGAGGATGCCCGGCAGCCGCAGCAGGTCTGTGGCCACACCTGGCGGGCAGTCGGCCTCGATGTCGAGGACGAGCAGCCCGTCAGTCTGGGCTTGGAGGTAGAAGGCGGTGTTTGCGGCGTTCGGTATCGCCGCGGTGAGTTCGTCGAGGGTGAGCAGGCAGGTCTCGTCCAGGGCGAAGGCTCCGCGTAGTGGGCCGGCGTGCTTGCAGCTGGAGGTGCAGCCGGCGAGCAGGTGCCGTACGTCGATCGGGGCCTTGCGCTTCGGCGGCTTGGTGGGATCGTCGGGGGTCTCTTCCCTGATCTGTCCGGAGATGGTCCACCGACAGGCACTGGCGAGAGTGCGGATCGCGGGGTTGCCGTAGAACTGCGGGAACCAGGCATGGGGGTCGGCTGGAGTCATCGTGGGACGCACGCTTTCGATCGGAGGCGTCAGGAGGGGAAGAGAAAGACAGGACCCCCGTACTGCACGGATGCGAGTACGGGGGTCTCATCGATGGTCAGCGTGGATCAGCCCTGGTAGGTGATCCCCGCCTGCTGGGCCGGGCCGGAGCCGTTCCAGGGGCCGGTGGCCACGGGCGAGCCCACCGCCGAACCGGCGTCCTTGAGGGAGGCGTTCTCGGCCTCCAGGCGCGCGAGCTTCTGCTCCAGGGTCTCCTGCTGGGCAGGAGCGGGAGCTGCGGCCGGAACAGCATCCGGAGCAGGACCAGCAGCGACGGGCGCAGCCACGGCGGTCGCCGGGGCCTGAGCCTGAACCGGAGACTGCGCGGCCACGGCCACAGGTGCGGACGCCGGCTGAGGGGCCGGGAAAGACAGGCCGTCCTCCACCTCGGTCGCCACCGGGACGGCGGCAGCAGGAGCAGCACTGGCAGGAGTGGCCTGAACGGGGCGCGGCGTGCCGTTGAGCACGATGCCACGCGCAGCCAGCTCAGCCTGGTCGATGCCGCCAGCATTGTAGTAGCGCGGCGCCTCGTGGACGATCACCTGTTCGAGGGCCAGGCCGCGGTTGTTGAAGTTCTTCGGCTTGTAGGTGCGCAGCACGAGCGTGACGTCGAGGCCCTGCGCGAGCTCCCGGCCGGACTCATCCTGGTCATAGGTGCCGTCGCCCTTCGGAGAAGGGATCGCGATGACCGGCAGGGTGCTGCCCTTGGAGTCGATGGAGTAGTTGGGTCCGGTTTCGGGCCGCTTCGGGGAATCGTAGCGGCGCTCGGAGACGAACTGCTCTTCGAGGGTGGGGTTGTTCGGATCGGCGAACTGGACCTCGGCGTGAATGATCGTCGCGGTGGTGTGCGGCTTGCCGACGGGGTTCATGCCGTTCTTCGTCTTGCGCTGGTCGCTGGCGACGAGCTCCGCGCCCTCGATGAGGCGGGCGAGTACAGCGAAGCCGAGCTTCCCGCGGATGAAGACGTTCTTGCCCTCGGTGATCTGGCTGGCGGAGATGGAGTAGTTGACCATGGTGGTGCGGTTCCTTCGTTCGGTCTGGCGGTCGGCGATTCAGGGGGCCATTGGCGGGCTATCGGACAGGATTCGGACTGCCATCCAATCCCTTATTCTATCAACTTCAGTTCGGCTATGAGTAGAATGTCAATGCCGGACGTGAATGGTTATGCGCGCTATTCAAAGAGGAGTTGGGACAGGGATGACGGCTACGATTCAGCGGCCAGTGGGGACGGCGTTGAAGCCGTCGGCGCAGATGAGAGCAGCTGCCGGGAGTCACGCCGGCCCGATGGGCTTCGGCAACGGACCCGTCATCGCCGCCAGCGTCATGGTGGGCGGAGCGGCGCTCTTCGCCGGATGGGGCCTGACGCAGCTCGCGACGTCCGACGGCGGCATCATCCAGGCGCTGCAGGGCAATCACGCCCCGGTCGAGGCACCGTGGAATCCCGGCGAGAAGAACGCCGGAGGCGGCAACGCCCAGCAGCCGAGCGAGGGCGGCACGGGGAAGCAGGACGAGAACGGGGCGCGTCAGGATCCGACGCCGGGTCGCGGCGACGAGGACAAACCCAACGGATCGGGTGCACCGGCCGAGGCGAAGCCCGCGCCGAAGGCGAAGCCATACACCATCAAGCCAGGCGATACGCTCACCGCGATCTCAGGGACGACGGGGGTGCCGATCGGCATCCTGGTCGAGACGAACAAGATCCAGAATCCGGATCTCATCTACGCGGGGGCCTCGCTGCTTATCCCGCCGGTGTGACGACCCGGCAGGGCGGCACTGCTACGTACCGAGCCTGATTCGATGCCCTGATCGCCACGAGGCAGTCAGGGCATCGTCGTCTTCTCAGGCGGAGGACTCTGCGTCCCGGCGGGCTTGCAGGTCCATCAGTCGCGTGCGCAGCTGGTGCAGCTGCTCGACCTCGTCGTTCATGGACCGGATGTCATCCGGAGCGTAGTCCTGCGGGTACTCGAGCCACTACTCGCTGAGCAGCTTGATCTTCGCATCGACGAGATCGAGCGCTCTGCTCAGATCGAGGACGTCGTCCAGCGTGAGCCCGGAATCGGCGGAGGCGGTCATGCTTCGGTCCTGGGCTCTGCCACCCAGTCGCTGCTCGAGGTCGGGGGAAGGTTCTGGATGTCCAGCCAGCGGTTCATTGCTTCATCCTGGTCGGCGACGCCGTCTGCTTCTTTGTGCAGGGCCAGAAGCGTGATCCACCCAGTGGGGACGAGGGTCGCGATCTCGAACTCGGCCGGGTCCAGACGCTGGACGACGCGGTAGAGACTTCCCTCAGGGGCCTGCCAGATCGTGGTCTCGCCGCGGTAGACGCCGGCGCGGTTACTGTGGAACTTGACCGTGAGGTCCTCCATGCTCAGCGGTTTGCTCATGGTTGCTGCTCCTGGACGTCGAAGGTGCCGAAGACGAACTGCGTGACCTCGTAGGGCTCACCGCGAGGCGTCACCCGGGACCGGCGTGAGCCGGTCCACGGTATATCTCCCCGCAAAGCACTCGGCCCGGGTTCGCCCCCCGGATCAGCTGTGCTGATCTCCTCCCCTGTTGGGGGCGCCGACGGAACTCGTCGACCTGCGGAGATTCGGCTCCGCGCCGAGCTCGTTTCCCACGCTGTTGGAGATCCTTTCCCGCCCCTCGGAAGGATCCGCGTCAGCAACCTGGATGCCTCGGCCGACAACTCGCCCATGTGGCTTCGAGTTGGCGGCGTGGTCGGCACGCGTGATCAGCAGGGTCCGGGTGGCCGGGTCGCGGTAGGTAGGGGCCTTCATCACCCACGCTGTCGGGGTGGAGGCCGACGTGGTGCGGGCGCGGCCACGGTCGGCTGCGACCTGGAGCAGCACCGCTACCGGCGTGAGCATCACGGAAACCAGTGCATACCAGCCGATTGTCACGGACAGCAGCACGCATCCGGCCGCCAGAGCGCCTGCCAGCCTGCCTTTGCGCAGCCTGAAGATGGGAATGCGAGGGTCGGAGATCACGGCGGGCGGCACAGCGCACAGCAGCATGCCCAGCAAGATCAGCGCCCATGTCAGAACTTGCATGGTCAACAATCCGTTCGTTGGGGTGGAGTGAAATGAGCCGCATCAACCCGCCCGGCCGGGGCAGGTCGGGGCGGCCGGGCAGCACCGTGCGACGGCGCGCGGTTAGCGCCGCAAGCAGGCGAGGACGGCCCGAGGCCCCCACGGGTCCGTCGGGCACAGGAGGTGACCGGGCCCGGGGACGCCGAAGGGCCCGCCCACGTGCCGGATGCAGCGGCGGGGCGGGCCCGAAGGGATGGGTGGTTTCTAGGTCAGACGCGGATGACGGTGTGGCGCCGGACCTGGACCGAGTTGGTCACGCTGGCCTGGCGGGTGTGGCCGGTCTGCCCCGGCACTGCGGGGGCAGCGCTGAGGCCGAACATGTCCGCCATGGCGGTGCTCAGGTCTCCGCCGAACTTGCTGGTGCGGTCCATGCCGTTCGTGTCATACATCCGGAACGGGTGGCGTGGGGCCAGGGCCCAGGATCCCGGAGTGCGGCGGCTGGGGGTGTAGTGGATGTGCAGTGTGCCTTTGGGGCCGCTCAGCTGGATGGTGTAGCCGCTGTCGGTGGCTGCGGCGAACGCGTTGATGTTGCTGTCGGTGTCCTTTCGCCGGGCGGTGTCCCGCGTGTTGTCGAGGGTCTGGCGCACCCTGTCGGGGAGCTGGGTTTCATCGCTCACCGGGGTCAGTTCGGGGAGCTCGGAGCGGCCCCCTGGGCGGGAGAGGACATCAGGGTCGTTCCAGATGCGCACGAAGTCATCGAAGTCGCGGGCCAGTTCACGGGGGGTGCCGTCCACCGTGAGCGTCGAGGTACTCCACTTCCAGGTGCCGCGGTGATTGCGCCGCCAGGTGACGGTGAGCTCTACCCTCTCGCTGGCCAGCCGCAGCAGGTAGTGCAGCGGTGAGGTGCGGCGGATGTCGGCCGTCTGCCCGGTTGCTTCCAGCAGGTCGTCGCGCATGGCGGCAACCGGCTTGGGGAGAACGGCTTCTACGGTCGGGTGTTCAGGCATGAATGCTCCAGGGCAGAGGTGTTGAGGTCGGTGAGGTGCGCATCGGCGCCCGCCCGGATCAGGAGTCCGCAGCGGGTGCAGCGCAGGGTGTCGGTGGGGTCCCAGTCGTCGCCGTCGTCGCCGGGCTGGCAGAACACGGCCTGGAAGGCGGCAAGGACTTCAGTGGGGGCGGGTCGGGGTGGATCAGGCATTACGTCTCCTGGCGAGGGGCCCGCCGTGGGGGCTGCACGTCACCTGGCAGGGGGGCAGCCACCGCGTCCTGGCGCGCGGTGAGCGCGGCACGGCGGTCGAAAGGGGGCGCCGGGCCGCAGCGGTGACGGGAGGGGGATCTGCGGGCTGCGGCCCGGTGGACAGGACCATGGCGGGGCAGGGAGTTAGCGGCGCAACCGTCCCCGAGTGCGCAGCTCTGGCAGCGCGGCCGACAGCGCGCACCGATGTCCGGCCGGCATGGCGGCGGAAGTCGACGGTTCGGGGGGGGCTCGGCCACACCCGCAGATGGCGGGGCGGGAGCCGCTCTTGCCGCACTGACACTGGCCCCCGGCACGCCAAGCCGGGCACCCCTGTGCCGGGTTCGGTCCGTGCGGCAACGCGGGACGGCCCGCCCTCGGCGGATGCGGGGGCGAGCCGTCAACGGTGCGGGTCGTTCGGCTAGGGGCGGTCGGGCACGATCCTCACCGCGCGGCGGGGAAGGGCCGCACGAGTCCGCCCGGCATCCGGTGGCCGACGACCTGTTCGAACCCCGGCCCCCGAGGGCCGATGAGGCCCTGCACGGTCTCGGGCCAGTGCCCACGAGCGAGAAGCCCCCGAACCCCCGCACGGGCAGCGGGAGTTCAGGGGCCAGGGTTGGCCTGCCCGGAGCCGGGCGCGGGGCGCGGGGCGCGGGCTTTATTCGGGCGGCTGGGTGGCCCAGATGGTGGGCCAGTCGATGGCGGCGGCTCCGTCGGCGAGCTGGCCGAGCGCGGCGAGCACCTCGGCGCGGGTGCGGCGGGTGGCGAAGAGCGTGCGGGCGTCGTCCTCGGTCAGGCCGAGTTCGACGCGGGCGACGTCGTCGACGTATCCGCGGGGGATTCCGGGCCGGAAGGCCCTCACGATGCCGGAGTCGCGCTCGAGGGTGTAGCCGGTCAGGTGGGCGGTCCATCCGGCGACGCACAGGGTCGTGCCGCAGTCCGGCGCCTGGTCCGGGCGCAGGAGACGGGTTCCGGCGAGCCAGGCATGCTGGTCGTGGTGCCGGGGGTGTCGGGTGATCTCCGTACGGATACGGGCAGCAAGTTCGGCGTCGGGCACAGCAGAGCCTCCAGTCAGTTGGTCGGTGGGCGGACGGGGACGGTGTCGGCGATCACGCCCGTGGCCTGGACGACCAGGTCGCGTGCAGTGTTCAGGGCGGTGGTGAAGCTGGCTCGGTCGGGGTCGATGCCGGGGCGTGTGGCGGTGGCGTCGGCCATGGCCAGCCGCAGGACCTGGTAGGCGACGAGCAGGGCGTAAACCTCCTGGTCGATGCCGTCCGGGGTGCGGGCGCGCAGGACGCGGCCGCCCAGGATGGTGGACTTGATCTCCAGGTTGGCGGTCCCCAGCGCTGGTGGTACATCGTGATCAGTTCGGCGGCGGGGTGACTTTGGTGGTCGGTCAGGGTGGTGAGGAGCCGGTAGCGGCCGGTGCGGCGGCTCACGGCCGTGGTGATGGTGATCTCGCAGTCGATGACACGCACGGGGACGGCGCCGATCGCCGACAGCCAGGAGCCGTTACCGCAGCGGCCCAGGACGGGCAGCCGACGGCCGTTCTTTGCCCGGACCAGCACGTGTGCGCCGGTCCTGACCATGGCGGTCACCAGGGTCCGGGCGGCGAAGTTGCGGTCCAGCAGCACGATCATGCCCTCGCGCAGATTGCGGAGCAGGCGCGGTGCATATGACGTCTCGCCGTCAGTGGTCGGTCCGAACACCGCGTCGATGACCGTGCGGGTGCCGCAGGACACCAGCACCAGCAGCCGCAGGGCCGAGTATCCCGAACCGCCGTTGTTGCAGCGGTGCTTGGTGAAGGCGGCCAGATTCGCCGGGCTGTCGGGCACGGCCATGGTCGTGCCGTCGATCGCGCAGACCCTCAGCCCGCGCCACCACACGCCGGCAGTACCGATACCGGCGGCCGGTCCGCGCAGCAGGTCGAACAGCCAGTGAGGGGCGTATCGCCCCTGGTCACGGAGTTTCGTCGGTGCACCTGTTGTGAAAATGCAGCACTGTAACAGCGTCAGAGATCAGACTGTCCGCCGACATCGAACCCAGTCCGTGGAGTTCCTTGCCATCCAACGCAGTCGTCGCAGGTCATGGCGTTGGTGAGCGGGGACGGCCTCACCAACGCCCTTGCCAATCAAGTTAGTCGCCGCAGGTCAGCGCGGGGCGGACGACTGGATTCGCTGTCCAAGGACACAGACGACCCCGTCGGCCAGGCTGCCGGCGGGGTCGTCTGAGGTACGAGGTCGTGGTCTCTCACGCCGCATCAGTGTCATCGGACTCACCCCGGCCAAACAGGAATCCGCGGACGTCACCGTTCTTCATCATGTCCTGCAGATGCGCCAGGAACACCGCGCGCTGCGTGGCCCGGCAATCGGCCAAGGAGTCGTACTCGCGCAGTACCTTCAGGTTGACCACCCAGCCGTTCTCGCGAGAGATGGCCTGGTCAAGCTGAGAGTCCGGCACGACGTCCATGCCGGTGAAGTCGTGGTCGAACTCGGGCGCGATGCCGAGGTGTTGATTCGGCTCGTCGATGTAGAGCGTGTCGACGCCGACCTGCTGGCCGGCCTTGTCGAATGCCACGAGAAACACACGGTCTGCCCTGGTGGTGTTGTCGACGTGGACCGCTGCAACGTTCGTGTCACCGATGAAGCTCGTCTGCTCGAACCGCTCGTACACGCGAGCACGAGCGTCATGGCACCACATGATGCGCCGGGCTTCGTTGAAGCCTTTGAACTCGTCAGAGTTGGACGCTTCTGTGTGGGGGTGGATCATCGGTGCGCTCCTTCATATGCGAGATCCGGGAGGTTTGCGATGCCAGGGGGCGTATTGGCTACGACACATGCCTCGAAGCAGCGAGCCTCCGTCGTTCTTCATTGCGGCGCAGCAGGAGCAGCTGCTGGGAGCTCGCCTCGCTCCTGCTGTGCGCCGCTCACCGGGCCAGCTCGCAGCTGGCCTGTTCGGCTCTCCTGCGGGCGGGTTCGGCTTGTGCCTCACTCGTCCGGTGGTGGGGCCGGGCTTGCATCGGCAACGCTAGGCATATGCAGCGGGCGATACCATTTCGCCGGTGCACAAACTGGCCCTTGACACCTGTTGGCTGTGCACCAGACGGCGGAATGCCTGCTCGGAAGTGCACCTTCCACATGACGGTCGTGTCGGGGGTGCACACATCCCAGTTCCCGGCATAATTCATCCGGCACTTGGCAAACTTTGCACCACATTCACAACACCACGCCTCGACCGGCCAGTTGGTCGACAAAGCGCCATTTCACCGGTGGACCTTTGTGATCTTGGCAGGGTGAGTTTACCCCCTCTCGACGAGCCACTTTCCTCGTGTCATGATCGGCACCAGTCGTAGACTTCATCCGGGGTAGCGTCGTAGCCCTCCTCAATGATCTCGTTGATTTCCTTTGCGCTCCCCTTGAGACGTTCGGCTACTACGTTGACGATCAGGTTGACCGCATCGCGGGTGCCGGTGTCCTCGGCCCCGAACCAATCCGTGACGTCATCCGCTGCGGCGTTCAGCACTTACAGGACCTCATCGTGGATACGCCCGGCCAGCTCTTCTGCGTGCCGCACAGAATTCAGAGCCCCTGGGGATTGAGGACGTAGGCCCGTATCATCACTGCGACATCCATTATTCCGGCATCCACATCCATTGCTCTTACTCCTTCGTGCCCGCTGGTTCGAACAAGTCGGAAAACATGGAGCGCGACATGCTTGTCCTGCCGTTCGGGCCGACGTACGTCACGCTGTAATCGTCGGCACTCGCTACGAATACGACATCTTTCGGGGGCAGTCACGCCACAGCCGACGGTGGTTTCGCCATCCGAGGCGTCTACGAAATTGGCGGCGCCCGGTAAGCGTCGGCATCCTACGCACCACCATCCCTCCCCCTACCGCGCCCGACCAGCGAAAACGTCGGGCTGGGTGCGTCCGGGCACGGCAGGCAAGGGGTGCGGCAACCGGGGGTCAGGGCTTGCGGTCGAGGTTCACCGTCATCGTCGGCGTCCACTTCTCGATGGGGCGGCGTACAGCCCTGCGCTCCCTGACAGCCTCTTGCGCCAGGCGGTTGGCCTCCTGCGCGTCCGGCGCGTCCACCTCGACCTCGGCACCGGCGTGAGCATGAAGAAAGACTTTGTACCGGGGCATCCGTTCCTCCAACTGGCCACAGACTGAGCGGGAATACGGCGCGGCCACAAACGGCGCGAAAGTGATCTGTAACGACTCTGTGCAGCACGGGACTTGCTGCTGCCCTGGCCGCCTGCCGCGCTGTGCCGCACCCAGAAAGCTACGGTCCTGCTCCCCCTGCTGGCAGAGCGGTGACCAGGAACAACACCGCCGCACCGCTGCGCGTTGGTGGCCGTGGCGGACCCGGCAGCCAGACCGTGGGAGTGTCGACGGTTCGGCGCGGGCTCGGCAACTGCGATCGATGCGCCCGGCCGGCTGGGCGGGCGGTGCCCGGAGACGGCAGCACGTGGGGCCCGAACCAGAGTTGCCGGGTACGGGCCCCACCACAAACGCGTGGCTGCCGCTCAGCGGTCCCGGCTGCCGGGAGTGTCACCGGCGTCGGGGTGGGCTGGTGATCCGTTAGGCCGCCCACTTTCCTGACCGTTCGAACTCGCCGGTCGTGAGGTCCACGATCAGGTGGTCGCCGGGCTGCGGCGGGGTGTCGGCGGCGATGTCTGTCAGCAGGTCCCGGAACATGTCGTCCAGGTCGGCGTACAGCTCCTTCTCGGCACCGTCCTCGATGAAGTCCTCGAACTCGCCCACCGACCCGTCCGCGTGGTGGAGGTAGACCCTCGACGCGTTCCAGAACACGCCGTTCTCCGCCGGGGAGTCGGTCACGAACTCGACCCGGGCGACGGGCTCGCCTGCGCTCGGGAGGATGTAGAACAGGGCGCGCAGCACGTCCACAAACATGGACTCGCGGCGCCGGATGCTGGCGGCCGTGAGGGCGCTGGCGGCGGCCGTGAGCTGTTCCAGCGACCAGTGGGCGGTCGCCTGCTCAAGGGCAGCATGGTCGGCCAAGAACGAGGCGCTGAGACGGCCCACGCACATGGGTCGGGCCGAGGTGGCGGCCAGGTGCGCCGCATCGCCGGTGGTGACGAAGCTGTTCGGAGCCAACTCGGTGGTGCTGCCGTGCTGCTCCTCGTACAGCTTGATCAGGGTCGAGCAGACCTTGCAGTCCGTTGCCGGGAATTCCTCCAGCTCCGAGTGGATGCGGCAGTTGCCAGCCGCGTCGACCGGCCAGCCATGGCGGTGCTCCAGCCAGTCGTTGTAGTCCATGCCGGTCAGCCCGACGAACTCGTACTGCTCAGTCGGCTGCTTCTCCCACTGCTCGCGCAGCCTGTCCATGAACGCCTGACGATTCACTGAGCTGGTGTCCTGAGACACATGTTCTCCTCTCGTTTACTTGCGGACACCACGTCCGCAAGGAGCCCTGGCCGGGAGGCGAGTCCGGCTGTGGTCGGTGTGTGGTGGCCCGGCCCCGGCCCCGGTGGAGGGGGATTTGGGGGCCTGGGGGCCGGGCTGGGGTGGGCGCGGACGGGTCCTGGGGGCCGGTCCGTCCTGCCCTGGTCTGGGTGTCCCCGGGGCTCTGCGGCGCGGAGGCCGGGGCACGAGGGGCGCCCGGCCGGGGCCCTGCGGGGGTGCC
>NZ_VBZC01000001.1:307433-328047 GCF_005786655.1 Streptomyces montanus | reverse complement strand
GACGGTGCCGCCGTGCGCTTCCACCAGGTCCTTCACCAGCACCAGGCCGAGGCCGCTGCCCTCGTGGGAGCGGGAGCGGGCGCCGCGGACCCGGTGGAAGCGCTCGAACAGGCGCGGCAGCTCGTCCACGGGGATGCCGGTGCCGGTGTCGGTCACGGTCAGCCGGGCTCGGTCGCCGGCCGCGGCCACCTGCACTCGGGCGCCGCCGGTGAAGGTGAATTTCAGGGCGTTGCTGAGCAGGTTGAGGATGATCTTCTCCCACATCTCCCGGTCCAGGGGCACCGGCTTGGGCAGCGGCGGGCAGTCCACCTCCAGCGTCAGCCCGGCCGCCTCATAGGCGGAGCGGAACACCCCGGCCAGCTCGGCCGTGGCACCGGCGAGGTCGACCGGCTCGAGGGCCGGGCGCACCTGCCCGGCCTCGGCCCTGGCGACGTCCAGGAGGGTGTTGACCTGCTTCAGCAGGCGCAGGGCGCCGCGCTCGGCCAGCTCCAGCTGCTCGCGCCGCTCGGGCCGGTCCTCGTCGGCCAGGGCCTGCTGGAGCGGGCCCAGGAGCAGGGTGAGGGGGGTGCGGAACTCGTGGCTGACGTTGGCGAAGAAGGTGGTCTTGGCCCGGTCCAGCTCGGCCAGCGCCTCCGCCCGCCGGCGCTGCTCTTCGTGCGCGAGCGCGGCCGACAGCGCCCCGGCCACGGCGGAGGCGAGCACCTCCAGGAAGTCGTGGTAGGCCCCGGCCGGGGGGAAGCAGGGGTTGACGCCCACCACCAGGACGCCCTCCACCTGGCCCGCGCAGTGCAGTGGCAGGGCCAGCGCCTGCTCGACCGGGATCCGGGGGGCCGCGGCGTGCTGCCCGGCCGTGCTGCCGCCGGTGAACGCGGCGGCCGGCAGTGTGGCCGGGGCACCGTCGGCGATCACCTGCGCCAGCCGGGCCGCCGCCTCCGACCCGTCGGCCGCACTCAGCGAGACGGTCTCGGGCGCCGACGGGAGCCCGGCGGAGGCCGCCGGCCGCTGCATCCCCGGCTCGGAGGCCAGGTACAGGCCCAGGAACGGGATCTCCTCGGGGTAGGAGCCCGCCACCTCGGCGACCACGCGGGCGACCTCGCCCGGGGTGGGCAGCCCGGCGGTGCGCGTGCCGGTCTCGCTCAGCAGGCGCAGCCGACGCTCGCCCAGTACCCGGCCGGTGGTCTCGGTGAGGATCTGCAGCACGCCGCCGGCGGTGCCGTCGTCCAGCAGCACGGGCTGGAAGGCGGAGTCGAAGTAGCACTGCTCCAAAAAGCCGTGGCGCTCCATGATGAGCAGCTCTTCCGGGACCAGCAGGGGCTTGCGGGTGCCGGTCACATAGTGGAAGTGGGAGCTCACGGGGTGGGCCCAGACCTCGGGGAACACTTCCTTGTAGGGCCTGCCGAGCGCCCAGGGGTGTTTGGCGCCGACAATGGGTGTGGAGCCCTGGTTGTACAGCGTGGCGAACTCAGCCCCCCAGTACAGAGCCATCTCATGCTCAGAGGTGAGCATGAGGCGCAGGGTGTCCACCAGGGGCCCCGGCCAGGAGACGGGGGGCCCGAGCGGCGTCGCCGCCCAGTCGATCCCGGCCAGAAGCTCACCGAACGCGCCGCCCTCGGCGAACACCCGGGCCGCCGCGGTGCGCGGGTCATCGGGCCGGGTCATCGAGAAATCTTCCTCCTGGCGCCTATGTGATCCGCCCGCGCCCTCCCAAGGCTGCCGACGGCCACTCGCTGCGGACCTCCCGGACAGATCGGACGCCGGATCCGACGGTTCCGGCTACACCTCTGCCCGAATTGCAAGGTTAAGACATATAAGAGGCTATTTGTCCAGCAGTGTACGTCTGGAGCCGCACGCCGACAGAGGTGATCGTCGACTCGCAGTCCCTGCGGGCGGCCGACACTGTCGGCACCGACGGACAAGGCCGGGACGTGCGGGAGGAAGGTGGCGGGCCGCAAAGGGCACGTGGCCGTGGGCTGCCCGGGCTGGCTGCTGGTGGTGCCGCTGGTCACCGCCGCGAGCGTGCAGGGGAACGACGCCGGGATACCGCTGCTTACCCGGCTCCGCTCACCGCACCGCAGGATCACCCTGGTGTGGGACGACGGCGGACCCCGTGGGACGAAAGAACTCTGACGACGGCGCGGTCTTCGGCCGCGTCGATCCAGAAACACTCAACTCGCCGATGGGCCGGGCCACTCCATCCGCACTGCCCTGGCGACAACGCACCGTGACCACAGCACACGCCACTTGGATAAGAATGCGCACGACCAAGCGACCCAACTAGTGCGCGGCCATGGTGCTACTCCTCGCCCTGAAGGTCAGTGGTCGCGATCGGGCCGGGCCCGGTGAGCGCCGAGAGGGTGGCGGGCGGCCCCTGGACGGCGGTGCGCTGCATATGGTCCAGCACGCTGCGGATGCCGCCGAGTTCCACCGCGATCAGCCGCGCCCTGGTCCCAGCTTCGCTCATCCTGGTCGGCGGCCCGGCCGCCGACGCGACGACACTCTACTGATATTTTCCGCAACGACAAGATATTGTGTAAGGAGAGCCGGGCTCCGCGCCGCCGTGCTGGAGCACCCGGATACGCTGATGCCTTCCGTGTCGCGCGACGGCGTAGTACATCGGATCGGCCGGCAGCAAGGGAAGTGAAAGACCATGAGGGATGGTGCGTCGCGCGGACCGGGCCGGAGCACACGCGCCGACCGGGCCGCCGCGGGGGGCACACGGCCGGTGGTCAGCAGGCGCCGGGAAGTCGGTGACGTCAGCGCGCGGTCGCTGCTGATGACCATGCTCGGCGAGTACGTACTGCCACAGGGACGTCCGGTGTGGACCTCGGTGCTGGTGGACGCGTTGGCGATGTTCGGAGTCGAGGAGAAGTCGGCCCGCCAGTCGCTCGCAAGGATCGCGGCGGAGGGCTGGCTGGCCTCGGAGCGGGTGGGCCGCCGGGTGCGCTGGGCGCTCACCCCGCCGGGGCGGCGGCTGCTGACCGAGGGCGCCCAGCGCATCTACGACTTCGGCAGCGGCGAGCGCACCTGGGACGGCACCTGGCTGGTGGTCCTGGTCTCCGTACCGGAGGCCAAGCGGGATCTGCGCCACCGGGTGCGCACCCGGCTCACCTGGGCCGGCTTCGGCTCCCCGGAGCCCGGGGTCTGGATCACGCCCCACGCCGATCGCGAGGCGGAGGCGCTCGGTGTGCTGAAGGAACTCGGGCTCGCCGATGACGCGTTGTCCTTCACCGCCACCTACGGTGCCGTGGGCAGCGAGGCGGCCATGGTGGCCCGCGCCTGGGACCTCAGTGAGGTGGAAGACCGCTACGAGGCGTTCATCGACGAGTTCACCGGGCTGCGCCCGGCCGACGGTGACGCCGTCCTGCATGACCAGACGATGCTGGTGCACGAGTGGCGCCGTTTCCCCTTCCTCGACCCGCGGCTTCCGTCGAAGCTGCTGCCCGCGGGCTGGAGCGGCGCCAAGGCGGCCGAGCTCTTCCACAACAGGCACGCCGAATGGGGCCCGGTGGCGCTGCGGCGCTGGGAGGAACTGGCCGAGGGACACGGCAAGAGGTGAGATCGCGCGGGCACGCCGTCCCGTTGCGCCCGGCTCCACGGTGCGGTGGGTACGGGTCGTCAGGGCGTCCCGGTCCGCCGGGCGGCAGGCGCCGGGCAGGCGGCTGGTGGCGAACCCTGGTGAGTCGCGAACGACGATGGTCTCCTTGCCGATCAGGCCCGCGGCCTCGCGTGCCCGCTTCAGCGTCTGCTCCGCGGTGTGCGTCCCGCGAACGATCTCGACCAACGGCGTCGACCACACCGGATTGAAGAAACGCAGACCCAGGAAGTCGCCGGAACCGCCCTTACACACCGAGGCCGGGGAAGATCTTGGCCGCGTTGCCGGACAGCACGGCACGCATGGTGTCCCCGGGCAGACCCAGTGCGCGCAGCGCGGCGATGTTGCGGGAGGTGCCGGGCACACCCGGCCAGTCGGTGCCGAAGATCCACCGGGTGGCCAGTCTCGGCAGGTCGAACCGGGCGTAGTACTCGGGCAGTTTCCTCGGAGGCAGTCCCGCGAGGTCCAGCCAGACATTGGGCCTGGCCAGGGCGAGAAACGCCGCGGTGTCGTACCACCAGCCCCGCCCGCCGTGGGCAAAGACGAACTGCACGTCGGGGAAGTCCTCCACGGCGTCCAGCAGGAGCTGCGGGTCGCCGTACCGGGCCCGGGCGCCGGGGAAGCTGGAGGTGCCGGAGTGCACGACGACCGGGACACCGCGTTCGGCGCACAGCGCGTACAGGGGGTACAACTCCTTGTCGGCCGGGTCGAATCCGCCGTGCACGGGGTGCAGTTTGACCGCGACCGCGCCCAGGTCCAGCTGGCGTTCGGCCTCCGCCGCCACCGGGTGGTGCAGATGCGGGTTGACGTTCGCCACCAGGCGGAAGCGGACCGGGTTGTACGCGAGGATCGGCAGCAGGTCCTCGATCGGCTGAATGCCGGTGGCACGCGGGCTGTACTCGCAGAACAGGAGCGCACGGTCCACGCCCTCGGCCTCCAGCAGGGCGTCCAGCCGCTCGGGCACGGGGTCGCCCCGCTCGTCGTAGGCATCGCGCCACGGATGGGTGCCGGAGAACGTCTGCGCCCACTCGAACCAGGCCGGCTTGAGTGTGGACAGCCTCGGGACGTGGACATGGGCGTCGACCACGGTCTCGCCGTCGATCACTGCGGCTCCTCAGCATGCTGTTGTGGCGGCGGGTCAGCCGCGCGGGTCGTACGCGGCGACGAGTGCGGTGTCCGCGCCCACCGGGCCGTGGCCCCCGGCGCCGCCCGGTGTGCCGACCGGCTCGTCGCGGCCCGGCAGCGGCTCGGTGAAGAACCGCTTGTTGTCGGCGACGAAGTCCTTCAGCTCCGGCGGCACCCGGCGGTCCTGCGAGATCGCCTGCACCGGGCAGACGGGCTCGCAGTTGCCGCAGTCGATGCATTCCAGCGGGTTGATGTAGAGCTTGCGGTCGCCTTCGTAGATGCAGTCGACGGGGCACTCCTCCATGCAGGAGCGGTCCATGATGTCGATGCAGGGCTCGGCTATGACGTAGGGCATGGGCTTTCGGTCCTCTTCGGTGCTACGCGGCGGCGGGCGCCGTCGTGGGTACGTCGGTGGAGTGGCCGGGGAAGACCGGCTGCTCGGGGTCGATGTGGTGCGCGGCGTTGTTGACGGCGGTCGCGGCCTCCCCGAAGCCGACCGCGATCAGCCGCACCTTGCCGGGGTAGTCGTTGATGTCCCCGGCCGCGTAGATCCCCGGCACGGAGGTCCGCATCGCGGAGTCGACCGGGATGTGCCGCCTGTTCGCGATGTCGATGCCCCAGGCGAGGAGCGGGCCGAGGTTGGCGGTGAAGCCGAGGGCGGCGATGATCCGCCGGCAGGGCAGGCGGTGCGTCCGCCCGTCGCGCCGGGTGATCTCCACGGCATCCATGCCGCGCCCGTCACCGGCGACCTTCGTCAGCTCCGCCTCGGTGATGATCTCCACGCCTGCCGCCCGTACGGCGGCCACCGTGGCGGGGTGCGCGCGGAAACCGTCGCGGCGGTGGACCAGGGTCACGGAGGCGGCCAACGGATGCAGGGTGAGAGCCCAGTCGAAGGCGCTGTCACCACCACCGACGATCACGACGTCCTGGCCCGCATAGTCGTCCGGCCGGCGCACGAAGTACGCCAGCCCCGCCCCCTCGTACGCGGCGGCGGCCGGCAGCGGGCGGGGGGTGAAGGTGCCGATGCCGCCGGTGATGAGCACGGCCTTGGCGCGCACCCGTACACCCTGGTGCGTGGTCACGGCGAAGCCGCCCTCCGCAGTCCGTTCCAGCGTTTCGGCCCGGTGGCCGAGCAGGTGGTACGGGTCGTACGGTGCCGCCTGCTCCAGGAGCCGGTCGACGAGTTCGCGCCCCCGTACCGCCGGGAAGCCCGCGATGTCGAAGATCTGCTTCTCCGGGTACATGGCGTTGATCTGGCCGCCGGGCTCGGGCAGCGAGTCCATGACGGTGACGGACAGACCGCGGAAGCCGGCGTAGTAGGCCGCGAACAGGCCCGTCGGGCCGGCTCCCACGATGAGCAGATCCGTACTGTGATCCGCGGGGGGCGGGGACATGTACGTCCTCCTTGTCGCAGGTGTCGCATGTTGGGTTCAGCCCCTCCGGGTTTGAGGGGCGGGGTTTTCTTCGCCCCCGCCGCCCCTACCCCTCCCATCCCCGGGGTGCTGCCCCGGATCCCCGCTGGGGGCTGCCGCCCTCAGACCCCCGTTCGGCCTGAACGGCCTTGTCCTCAAACGCCGGACGGGCTGCCTAGGGGGGCGGAGCCCCTGGGGACGGGACGGGTAGGGGCGGCGGGGGCGAAGAACGCTGTCACCTCAGCCGGAGCCCGCAGGCGACGACGGCGAGGGCGCCTCCGCCCAAGACCCGTCGCGCACCATGGCCCGCAGCACATTCCGCCGGATCTTCCCTGTGGGCGTACGAGGCAGCTCGGGCAGCCCGATCACCCCACGCGGCCGCTTGAAGGCGGCCAGCCCCTCCCGGCACCACGCGACCAGCGCGTCCGGATCGACCTCACGCCCGGGCTTCGCCACCACGCACGCGACCGGCTTGTCCAGTCCGTCCGCGTCGGGCGCGCCGACCACGGCGACCTCGGCCACGTCCGGATGGGCGAGGAGACGCTCCTCCACCTCGGCGGGCGAGACCCAGATGCCGCCGGCCTTGAGCAGGTCGTTGGTGCGGCCCATACAGGTGTAGGTGCCGTCGGCGTTGCGTATGTAGGTGTCGCCGGTACGCACCCAGTCGCCGAGGAAGACCTGGCGGCTGGTCTCGGCCCGGCACCAGTAGCCGATGGCGGCGGACTCCCCGCGCACATACAGCTCGCCGGGTGTGCCGTCGCCCTCCACCACGTGGCCCTCGACGTCGCGCAGCTCCACCGCGTACCCGGGGACGGGTTCACCGGAGGAGCCCGGGTGGACCCGGCCCGACCGGTTGGAGATGAAGATGTGCAGCATCTCGGTGGACCCGATGCCGTCGAGCGCCTCCACGCCGAACCGCTCCAGCATCCCGTCGTACATCCGCGCGGGCAGTGCCTCTCCGGCCGAGACGCCCAGCCGCACCGTGCCGAAGGCGTCGTCCGGGATGTCGGCGCTCGCGAGCAGGGGCCCGTAGAAGCTGGGCGTGCCGAACAGGACCGTGGCCCGGTCCGTGGCCGCCCGTTTCGCGAAGAGCACGGGCGACGGTCTGGAGGGTTCCAGGAGTGCCGTCCCGCCCGCTGCCAGCGGGAAGAACAGCGAGTTGCCGATGCCGTACGCGAAGAAGAGCTTCGCGACCGACAGGCAGCGGTCCTCGGGCCCGATGCCCAGCACCCGCTGCCCGTAGTTCTCGGCGACCAGCTTGATGCCGATGTGCCGGTGCATGGCCGCCTTGGGCATGCCCGTGGTGCCCGAGGTGTACAGCCACAGGGCGGGCGAGTCCGGCCAGGTCGGATACGGCCCGTCGTCCGTGCCGACGCCGGCGTCCAGCAGCCGCTCCCAGGTGTGGCCCTCGACGTGCCCCGGCAGTCCCGTGCCGCTGTCCCCGGCCAGAACGGCGTGCTCGACCTCCGGTGCCTGCTGGAGCGCCGCATGGATGACCGGGGCGAACTCGGCGGAGCCCAGCACCACCCGGCAGCGCGAGTCGGCCACCAGCTTGCCCAGCTCGGGAGCGGTGAGCATGGTCGAGGCGGGGACGGCCACGGCGCCGATGCGGAAGGCGGCGAGGATGCCGGTGAAGAGCTCGATGTCGTCCACCATGCACAGCAGGACGCGCTCCTCCGGCCGTACGCCGAGGGCCCGCAGCCCGGCCGCCACGGCGCGGACCTCCGCCGACAGTTGCTCGTAGGTCAGCGTCCGGCGGGGAGTGACGACGGCCGTGCGGGCGCCGTTGCCCTCCCGCAGGTGCCGGTCGACCAGGTAGTCCGCCGTGTTGAACACCTCAGTCATGTCGCTCACGCACCCTTACACCAGGCGGACGTACTCGTAGTCGAACGGTTTGCCGTTGATGCCGTTGACCGGCGGCGCGACCCAGTTGGCGATCTTGCCGCGCTCGTACACCGGCTGCATCAGCGACCGGACGAACGCCAGATCCTCCGTGGTGGGCAGCCAGTGGTGGCGGCCGGCCTCCCAGGTCTGTTCGTCGACGATCGTGCCGTCGGGGGTGACGTGATGGCCGGAGGCGAGGCCGACGTTGCGGTTGAAGCCAGGGTGGGGCAGCCTCAGCCGAAAGTCGATGCCGTGGTCCTCCAGGATCCGGTTCCAGCGGGTGATGCCGTTCTTGCAGTCGGAAATGTACTCGTCGCGCAGGTCCAGGTTGAGGGCGAGCAGCGCGGGGACCTCCTCCTGGGACCAGGTGCCGTCGCCCTCCGGCTTGTCCATGAAGGCGCTGTCGTCGGTGAGCCGGTGGTCGTCCTTGCGGCGCTCCTCCTGCCAGCGGCCCTTGAGCCCGGCGGTGTAGTAGTTGGCCGCGTTGGTTGAGGTCTCGCTGCCGAAAAGGTCCAGGGAGACCGTGTAGTGGAAGTTGATGTACTTCTGGACGATGTCGAGCGGGATGCCACCGCAGGCGGCGATGTCCAGAGTGTCGTGCTCGCGGACCAGCTGGGCGCTGCGGGTCACCACGCGGTCGACGCCGGTGGTGCCGACCATCATGTGGTGCGCCTCCTCCTTCAGCATGAACGAGCAGGTCCGCGACAGCGGGTCGAAGGCGCTCTCCTTCAGCGAGCCGAGCTGGTACTTGCCGTCCCGGTCGGTGAAGTACGTGAACATGTAGAACGCCAGCCAGTCGGCGGTCTCCTCGTTGAACGCGCCCAGGATGCGCGGTGAGTCGGGGCTGCCGGAGTTGCGGTCGAGCAGCGCCTCGGCCTCCTCGCGGCCCTCCCGTCCGAAGTAGGCGTGCAGCAGGTACACCATCGCCCACAGGTGCCTGCCCTCCTCCACGTTGACCTGGAAGAGGTTGCGCAGGTCGTACAGGCTCGGTGCGCTCAGCCCCAGCAGGCGCTGCTGCTCGACGGAGGCCGGCTCGGTGTCGCCCTGGACGACGATCAGCCGCTGCAGATCGGCGCGGTACTCGCCGGGCACCTGCTGCCAGACCGGCTGCCCCTTGTGCTCGCCGAAGGCGACACGGCGGTCGGGGGTGGGCTCGGCCAGGAAGATGCCCCACCGGTAGTCGGGCACGTTGACGTGGTCGAAGTGGGCCCAGCCGTCACGCCCGACGGACACGGCGGTGCGCAGGTAGACGCCCTGGTTCTCCAGTTCCGGGCCCATTTCGCCCCACCAGTTGAGGAACTTGGGCTGCCAGCCCTCCAGGGCTCGCTGCAGGCGGCGGTCGTCGGCGAGGGCGACATTGTTGGGGATCTTGGAGTCGTAGTCGATGTTCGTGGGCATCGGTTCACACTCGCTTCCGGTCGTAGACCGCCTTCTGACCGGTGCCGTAGCGGCGCAGCGCGCCCTCCGGGCCGGCGGCGTTGGGGCGTATGAAGATCCAGTTCTGCCAGGCGGTGAGCCGGCCGAAGATCTTGGTCTCGAGGGTCTCCGGGCCGACGAACCGGTGGTTGGCCTCCATGCCGGTCAGTGCGTCCGGGCTCAGCGCCGCCCGGCCCTCAAGGACGATGCGGATCTCGTCCTCCCAGTCGATGTCGTCGGGTGCGTCGGTGACGAGACCGAGTTCGCGGGCCTGGGCGGGGCTCAGGGGCTGCTCGGTCTCGCGGCGCAGCCAGTCGAGGTGGTCGTCCTCCTGGTAGAAGCGGGACTGGAGGCGGGACAGGGCGTTGCCCATGGGGAAGGTGCCGAAGTTCGCCTCGGAGAGGGTGAGGACCGCCCTGTCGTCGCTGTCCGGGTCCTCGATCGGCGGGCCGTCCAGCATGTACTGCAGATCGCAGGCCAGGGCCAGCTCCAGCAGCAGCCCGGCGAAGCAACTGCCCGGCTCGATCAGCGCGATGAGACTGCGGCTGGTGACATCGAGCCGCTTCAGGGTGCGCTTGTAGTAGTGCACGATTTCGTTGCTCAGCCAGTCGCCGTCGGCGGCAGCGCCCAGCACGGCCCGCTCATGGGCCAGTACGAGATCGGGGTCGCCTTCCGTGCGCAGCACCCAGGTGCCCAGCTCGGTCTCGTTGGTCCGCAGCCGCAGGATCAGGTCGTCGAGCTCCCGGGTGAGGGCCAGCAGCCATCCTTCGGCGCCCTGGGTGTGGATCGCGGCGGCGTCGGCGGGGGCGGGATCCGCGGGTCCCTGTACGGTGACGCGGACCAGGCCGAGCGAGCGGTCGAACTCGGCGCGCACGTACCGGTAGGCGATGCCGTCCTCGGTGACCTCGCGCTCCAGCGGCGTCAGTTCGATGCCCTGGGCGTCCGTCGGGCGGGTGCTGTGCCCGGCCGCCTCCAGGGCGCGCTGTTCGACGATCGTACGGAAGTCCCGGCGCGGGACGACCTCGTCGACCAGCCGCCAGTCCACCGCCGTCTTTCCGCGTACGCCGTCGCTGCGGGTGGCGAAGAGGTCGGCCAGGTCCTTGCGTACGCGGCGCTTGTCGGTGACCCGGGTCAGGCCGCCGGTGCCGGGCAGTACGCCGAGCAGCGGGACCTCGGGCAGGGCCACCGCCGAGGAGTTGTCGTCGATCAGCAGGATCCGGTCGCAGGCCAGCGCCAGCTCGTAACCGCCGCCCGCGCAGGAGCCGTTGACAGCGGCGATGAAGGTGAGCCCGGAGTGCTCCGAGGCGTCCTCCATGCCGTTGCGCGTCTCGTTGGTGAACTTGCAGAAGTTCACCTTCCACTCGTGCGGCGAGGCCGCGAGCATCCGGATGTTCGCGCCCGCGCAGAAGACCTTCTCCTTGGCGCTGGTCAGCACCACCGACCGCACCTCGGGATGCTCGAACCGCAGCCGCTGCAGCGCGTCGTACAGCTCGATGTCCACGCCGAGGTCGTATGAGTTGAGCTTCAGCTCGTAGCCGGGGACCAGGCCGCCCTGTTCGTCGACGTCCATCTCCAGCCACGCGACCGGCCCGTCCGTACGGAGCTTCCAGTGCCGGTACGCGTCCGGACTCCGGTCGAAGGAAACCACCATGACGAGCGCCTCCTCGCGCTAGCGCAGGTACCGATAACGAATCTTCTACAGAAGACACACAGCGCGTCAAGGTTCTGTAGAACTATCGCGGGAGGTGGGCCGAGCAGTTGTGTCAGCCGTTCACCGGGTCCAGGGGGATCGTCGGGTAGAGCTCGGGCTCCTGCTCGGGCGTCAGCGCCGTGGGGCCGTAGATCCAGTCGGTGAAGGTGTAGTCATGGGTGTCACGGGAGCGCAGCAACGTGTTGCGCCGCAGTCGCTTGATGCCGTCGTGGTGCCAGAGCTCCCCCCACGCGCGTGCGGTGGTGACCACGCGGCGGCAGTGTTCGGGACGTACGGCCTCGTAGGCGGCGAGCGCCGCCTCCCAGTCGACGCCGGATGCCCGCTCGGACCGCCGTGCCCGCTGGGCGCCGATGTGCTCGGCCAGCACCCAGCCGTCCTCGATGGCCATGACGGCGCCCTGCGCCATGTACTGCAGCGGAGGGTGGGCGGCGTCGCCGAGCAGTACGATCCGGCCGCTGACCCAGTTCATGACCGGGTCGCGGTCGAACATGCGCCACCAGCGGTCGCGCCACATCAGTGGCAGACCCTTCTGGATCTGGGCGCACATGCCGTCGAAGGCACGGTCGAGCTCGTCGGGTGTGCCCCAGTCCTCCGCGCCGGCCAGTGCCTTCGGCGACTCGAAGACGGCGACCTGGTTGACCATCCGGCCGCCGCGCAGCGGGTACTGCACGAAGTGGCAGCGCGGGCCGACGTACACCACGACGTCCTTCTCGTGCACGCCGTTGCCGCGCACCTGGTCGAAGGGGATCGCGGCGCGGTAGGCGACATACGCGGAGTTGACCGGCTCGTCGTGGACGAGGAGCGTGCGCGCGACCGAGTGCAGGCCGTCGGCGGCGATGACGACCTCGGCCTCGTCGGTCCTGCCGTCGGCGAGCCTGACGCGCGCGCCGCCCCCGATGTTCTCGTACGCCACACAGTGGGCGCTGGTCACCAGGTCGACGCCTGCCCGACCGCAGGCGCGCAGGAAGATGCCGTGCAGGTCGCTGCGGTGGATCACCATGTACGGGAAGCCGTAACGGCGCTGAAGGTCCGTCAGGTCCAGGCGCGTCAGTTCGCCGGCGTCGACGGCGTCCTTCATGACCATGTGCTCGGGCCGCACGCCGAGCGAGGTGGCCTCGTCGAGGAGGCCGTAGTCGTCCAGGATGCGGGTGCAGTTGGGCGCGATCTGGAGGCCGGCGCCGACCTCGCCGAACTCCGCTGCCCGCTCGTACAGGCGCACTCGCAGCCCTGTGCGGGTGAGAGCCAGCGCCGCCGAGAGGCCGCCGATCCCGCCGCCGATCACGAGGACGTCCGGTCGGTTCGGGTCCGCGGTGCTCATGCCCTTCTCCTCGGTGACTCCTCGGCGGTCACAGCCGTCACAACCACGGCGCCAAGGGCTCGGCGGGGGCACCGTCGGGGGTCGTCACGCCCGTGAAAGGACGGCCGGCGAGATACGCCGTGACCTCGGCCGGGCTGCCGTGCACGGCGGGGACGACGTCCCTGCCGCGCTTGGCGAGAATGTCGTCGCGCAGCTCGGCGAGGAACGCCTCGGGCAGGTCGGCGAAACGCACCCCCGTGCCGAGGTCGACGGCGTGCACCATGACCTCCCTGCCGCGCATCCACGGGGTCTCGCTCGCCGGCACGGTCCGCCCCTGAGCGGTGACGACCTCCGCCTGCCACTGCTGTTCGGTCAGTGCGGCCATCGACTCGACCAAGGCTTGCGCGGACTGCTCGAACCACGCGGTGAGCCGGTCGCCCGGCAGAGCGGCGCCCGACTCGATCGTCGCGCCTCGCTGCTCCGGCGAGCTGTACATCGGTGTGGGCTCACCGGTGCGCGCCCAGTGCAGAAGGTTCCCGATGGCCTCGGCGTTGCCGGCGAGATGGGCGACGACATGCCCCCGCGTCCAGCCGGGGAGCAGCGAGGGCGCGCCGTACGAGGTCGCGTCGAGGCCGTCGATGGCCAGGCGGCACAGCGCGGTGCCCTCGACGACCCAGGTGAGCGCCGTCCGGAGGTCTCTCATCGCGCCGCCTCCGCGACGACATGGTTCTCCAGTCGCCCCAGGCACTCGATCTCGGTGACCACGAGGTCGCCCGCCTGGAGGAAGACAGGTGGCTTGCGGGCGTGGCCGACGCCGCCGGGGGTGCCGGTGGCGATGATGTCGCCGGGGTTGAGCCGCACCATCGTGGAGACGTAGCGGACCAGGTCAACGGGGTCGAAGAGCAGGTCGCCGGTGTTGTCCTGCTGCATCACGCGGCCGTTGACCTCACAGCGGATGTCGAGCGCCGGGCGTGGGCCGCCGATCTCGTCGGCCGTGACGAGGCAGGGGCCGACCGGCGTGGTGGAGTCCCAGTTCTTGCCCTGCAGCCACTCGCGCGTACGGAACTGCCAGTCGCGACAGGTGACGTCGTTGAGGACCGTGAAGCCCGCGATGGCCGCCTCCGCCGCGGCCTCGTCCGCACGCCGGACCTGTCGGCCGATGACGACGGCCAGCTCGGCCTCCCAGTCGAACGCCTCGGTCTCGGCGGGGCGCTGTATGGCGTCGTGGGCACCGATGAGGGTGTCGGCGAACTTGCAGAAGAGAGTGGGGTATTCGGGCAGGTCGCGACCCATCTCCTTGATGTGCTTCTGGTAGTTCAGTCCGACGCAGACCACCTTGCTGGGACGCGGGACGAGCGTGGCGAACACCGCGCCGGTGGCGGCGTACCGGGGGCCGTCGGCGGTCTCCGCGGCCGCGAGACCGCCGACCGAGGCGAGGACGGCGCCGACGTCGGGCAGGCCGAGGTCGACCAGGGAGTCCCCGTCGACGCGGACGGCGGTGGTGCGGGCACCAGGTTCGGCGGGTTCACCGTGTTCACCGGGTTCAGCGGGTTCTCCGAGACGGATGGTGGCGAGCTTCACGCGTGCTTCTCCTCGACGTGGGTGGCGTGGGTGGCGTGGGTGCGGAACAGGTTGAGCTTGGTGAGAATCGGCGCGTCGCTGAACTGGAACAGGTCGAGCGCTCCGGAGTCGGAGTCGGACGGGGACGCCTCGGACCGGATCGACAGCGGCATCCATGAAGGGACGACGAAGAGGTCGCCGCGCTGGACCGACCAGGAGACCTCGCCGACGGTCACCCGGCCGGAACCGTCGAACACCTGGTAGACCGAGGACCCCGTCTCGCGGCGGGGAGCGGTCTCCGCGCCGCTACGGATGCGGTGGAACTGCGCGCGGATGGTCGGCAGGACGTCGTCGGCGGTGGTGGGGTTGGTGTAGCGCACCAGCGCGTGACCGGGCTCCACGGTGCCGGGGTGTCCCTCGCGCTCCAG
The DNA here is from genome assembly GCF_005786655.1 of Streptomyces montanus. Lineage (NCBI taxonomy): Bacteria > Bacillati > Actinomycetota > Actinomycetes > Kitasatosporales > Streptomycetaceae > Streptomyces > Streptomyces montanus. The sequence goes on along the minus strand of NZ_VBZC01000001.1, from coordinate 313,622 downwards.
CTCCAGCTGGTCGGTCAGGGCGGCGTCGGTGTCCTCCCAGCGGTAGCGCAGCAGCGGAGTGCCCTGGCGGGACGCGAACTGCGAGACCGGGACCAGCCCCGGGTGCCCCCAGAGCCGCTCCGCACGGGAGCGGGGCGGCGCCTGGTGCTCCTCCTCGGACAGCTCGTCACGCCCGAAGTCGAAGAACTGCCCCTCGACGTCGTACTGGAAGGGGATGTCGAGGCCGTCGATCCAGGCCATCGGTTCGTCGGCCGCGTTGTGGTGCGCGTGCCAGTTCAGGCCCGCCTGCGGCAGGAAGTCACCGCGGCGCATGGGCACCGGGTCGCGCTCCACCACCGTCCACACGCCCTCCCCTTCGACGACGAACCGGAAGGCGTTCTGGGTGTGCCGGTGCTCGGGCGCGTCCTCGCCGGGCATCAGGTACTGGATGGCGGCCCACAGCGTCGGGGTGGCGTACGGCCTGCCGCCCAGGCTCGGGTTGGCCAGCGCTATCGCGCGCCGCTCTCCGCCGCGGCCCACCGGCACGAGGTCGCCGGCCCGGCCGGCCAGGTCCAGCAGGGTCTTCCACTCCCACCGGTGCGGCCGGGCCTTGGATCGGGGGTGCTCGGGCATCAGATCGCCGATCCGGGTCCACAGCGGCACCAGCAGGGCGCTTTCGAAGCCCCGGTAGAGGTCCTCGAGCTCGGGGGTCACCGGCGGCTGGTCGGGCCGGTCCTCGGCGGTCAGCTTGACGGGGGAGGCGACGTGCGGGTCGTGGTCGGTCATACGGGAACCGTGCGCCGTACGGATCGCTCGGGAACAGTAGATTCTGCACAGCGGAACACACCCAGCGAGAGGTCGTCATGGCCAAGCCCATGAAGAACCCGCCGACGTACGGCGTCACCAGCGTGGACCACGCGCTGCAGCTCGCGGTGATCCTGCAGGTGGAGGGTCCTCTCACGGTCTCCGAGGCCGCTCAGCGGCTCGGCGTGGCCCGCTCCACCGCCCACCGCCTGCTCTCCACGCTGGTGTACCGGGACTTCGCGGTCCGCAACGAGGACCGCACCTATCGCGTCGGCCCCGTCCTCGAGATCGCCGACCGCACACAGTCGAACGTCGCGGCCGTCAGGGCCGCCGCCCTCGGCCCGATGCGGGCCCTGGTCGACGCCCTCGACGAGACGGTGAACCTCAGCATCCGCACCGGCCGCACCGTGCGGTTCATCGCCTCGGTCGAGTGCGCGCAGGCGCTCCGGGTCGGAAGCCGCGAAGGCATGGTCTTCCCCGCGCACCAGGTGACCGGCGGCCTGGTCATGCTGGCGGCCCTCGACGACGAGGATCTGGCCGCGCTCTACGCCCCTTCCCCCACCGGCGGATCCGAGGAACGCCCTGACCTGACGAGACTGCGCACCGAGCTCCGCGCGGTCAGGCAGAGCGGCGTGGCCCTCAACCTGGAACGTTCCGAGCGAGGTGTCGTCGCCGTCGGGCGTGGCGTGACCGACTCCAGCGGGCACACGGTCGCCGCCGTCTCGGTCTCCATGCCCAGCGTGCGCCACTCACCGCACCGGCTGAACGAGGTCGTGGCGGCGCTGACCACCGCGGCGGAGGCGATCTCCACCGCCCTCGAAGGCGGGACCCACGACCCCACCCGCACCTGACGAAACGCCGGCCCACTCCACGGCTGCGGCACCCGCACGCCGCCTACGCCACGGCCTCCTTCCCCATCTCTTCCTTGCCCACTGTCTCCTCCCCCACCGCTTCCTTGCCCACCGTCTCCTCCCCCACCGCGATCTCGCTCACGTCGGCCTCCGGGCCGTGCGGGGTCTTCTCGAACTGCGTCCGGTACAGCTCCGCGTACCGCCCACCCGCCGCGAGGAGTTCCTCGTGTGTGCCGCGCTCCACGATCCGGCCCGCCTCGACCACGAGGATCGCGTCGGCGGCCCGTACCGTCGACAGCCGGTGCGCGATGACGACCGCGGTGCGCCCCTCCAGAGCTTCGGTGAGCGCCTCCTGGACGGCGGCTTCGGAGGTGTTGTCCAGATGGGCGGTCGCCTCGTCCAGGATGACCACCCGCTGACGGGCCAGCAGCAGCCGAGCGATGGTCATGCGCTGGCGCTCACCGCCGGAGAGCCGGTAGCCACGCTCGCCCACCACCGTTTCGAGGCCGTCGGGCAGCGAGCGGACGAGGTCGTCGAGGCGGGCGCGGCGCAGGACGTCCCAGAGTTCGTCGTCACCGGCCCCGGGCCGGGCGAGCAGCAGGTTGGCGCGGACCGACTCGTGGAAGAGGTGCCCGTCCTGGGTGACCATGCCGAGCGTCGCTCGCATCGACTCGGCACTCAGGTCGCGCACGTCGACGCCCCCGATGCGTACGGAGCCCTCGTCGGTGTCGTAGAGCCTCGGCAGCAGTTGCGCGATGGTCGACTTTCCGGCGCCGGAGGAGCCGACGAGCGCGACGGTCTGGCCAGGTTCGGCGCGGAAGGAGACGCCGTGCAGGACTTCGGCGCCGCCACGGGTGTCGAGGGCGGCGACCTCCTCCAGCGAGGCCAGGGAGACCTTGTCGGCGGACGGATAGGCGAAGCGGACGTCGGTGAACTCGACGGAGGCCGGGCCGTCCGGCACCTCGCGCGCGCCCGGCTTCTCCTCGATCAGCGGCTTCAGGTCGAGCACCTCGAAGACCCGCTCGAAACTCACCAGGGCACTCATGACCTCGACTCGGGCTCCCGCCAGGGACGTCAGGGGCGCGTACAGTCGGGTGAGGAGCAGTGCCAGCGACACGACGGCGCCCGGCTCCAGGCTGCCGCGCAGCGCGAACCAGCCGCCGAGTCCGTAGACCAGCGCGAGCGCCAGCGCGGAGACGAGAGTAAGGGCCGTGATGAACGCCGTCTGTGCCATAGCCGTACGGATCCCGATGTCCCGCACCCGCCGAGCCCGCGCCGCGAACTCCTTGGACTCGTCGTCGGGCCGCCCGAAGAGCTTGACCAGGGTGGCGCCGGGCGCCGAGAAGCGCTCGGTCATCCGCGTGCCCATCGCGGCGTTCAGGTCGGCCGCCTCGCGCTGGAGTTTCGCCATCCGGCGGCCCATACGGCGCGCGGGCACCACGAACACCGGGAGCAGCACCAGCGCGAGCAACGTGATCTGCCAGGACAGGGTAAGCATCACGGCGAGGGTGAGCAGCAGCGTCACGACGTTGCCGACCACTCCGGACAGTGTGTTGCTGAACGCACGCTGCGCGCCGATCACGTCGTTGTTGAGACGACTGACGAGCGCGCCCGTACGAGTACGTGTGAAGAACGCGACCGGCATGCGCTGCACATGATCGAAGACCGCCGTCCGCAGATCGAGGATGAGTCCCTCCCCGAGGGTCGCCGAGAGCCAGCGGCTCGCCAGCCCGAACACGGCCTCGGCCAGCGCGATCAGAGCGATGAGCAGGGCCAGCCGTACGACGGTGCCCTCGTCGCCGTCGGACACGATCACGTCCACGACGTGTCCGGCGAGGACCGGTGTCGCGACGGCGAGCAATGCGGTCACCACGCTGAGCAGCACGAACTGCGCGATGCGACGCCGGTGCGGACGAGCGAATCCGGCGATGCGGCGCAGCGTCACGCGGGCGAAGGGACGGCGCTCCGTCTGGGCGGTCATGACGCTGTGCAGCTGCGTCCAGGCTGTGGTCTCCATACTCATGAGGGACACGGTAGAACCTCAAGCAGGCTTGAGCTCAAGGAACGATTCACGGAATGCGCCGGGGCCAACAGCCCAAGGACGTACCCGCCACGTCAATCGCCGTCCGCGCGCCCGCAACCCGCTGTTGGCACGGCGCGGAGAACCTCTCCCCATATGACGGACGTACGACTCCCCAGGCGACTCTCCCGGACCTTCTCGGGGCGCCTCGCGGTCCGCAGGATCCTCTGCATGCTTCCCCTCGTGCTCGTCCTCTGGGTCGCGGCGCGCCACCGGTCCGTACTGGTGGAGGGCTTCGCTCACCTGGGGACGGCCGAGTGGCCGTGGCTCCTGGCGGCCGTGACGGCGACCTGTCTGACGTGGGTCGCGGCGGCCGTCACCCGGCAGGGCGCGCTCGTCGAACGGCTTCCCAGGCGCCGGCTGCTGGCCACGCAGTTCGCGGCGGGGGCCGCGAACCATCTGCTGCCGACGGGGCTGGGCGCGACCGCCGTCAATCTGCGGTTCATGACGGTCTGCGGTGTTCCGCCGGCCCGCTCCTCGGCAGCGCTCGCGCTCTACATGCTCGCGCAGTTCGTCGCCCGGATCGGCCTGCTGCTGGCCATGCTGATCGCCCTTCCCGACGCCCTGCGGATCGGCCCGCTCGTCCCGGACGGGACGGTCGGTCCCGTGCTGCTCGGCGCCGGCGCGGTGGTGTGCGCGGCAGTAACGGTTCTGCTGCTCGTACGGCGGCTGCGTACCGTCGTCCTCTCCTTCCTGCGGACCGCGCTGGGCGAGGCCCGCTCCGTGCACACCCGGCCGACCCGCGCGCTCGCCCTGTGGGGCGGCGCGCTCTCGTTCCCGATGCTGCAGGCCGCCGGACTGGCCGCGGTGGGCCGAGCGTTGGGACTGCCGGTGCCACCGCTGCACATGGTGCTCGTGTATCTGGCGGCGACCGCCGCCGTCGCCGTCATCCCCACACCCGGCGGCATCGGATCGGTGGAGGCCGCGCTGATCGTCGCGCTGGTGGCGGCGGGCGGTCCGGTGGCCGTGGCGACTGCGGTGGTGCTCGCCTATCGCATCATCACGGTGTGGCTGCCGCTGCTGCCGGGGGCGTTGACGCTGGGCGCGCTCGTCCGGCTGAAGGTGATCTGAATCTCCCGCGGTCCGACTTGAGTACGGCGGCGCATCCAGGCCATCTTGGGCCCGGCCAGGTCGGGGTCGACGGGTAGTCCGTCCAGGTGCCACGACGTGTCGCGCCGGGGCGCCGGCCTGGGGCCGAGGCAGCGGTTGAGCATGCCGAGATGGCCGGAACCGGAGCGGGCGTGGGACGGGGCACCGCTGTACATGCGGCAGGATGAGCGAGCCTGCCGCTGGGCGGTCGACGTCCCGGCGGGCACGCACATCTCGGAATCGAGCAGCAGGTGGCAAGGTGACGACACATCACATACCGGGCGTACGCCCCCTTCACAGATCGACGGGAGGCAGCTGGTGAACCGCGACCTCACAGCCCACGACATGATCATCGCCGGCGTCTGGGTGGCCATCGGGCTCGTGGCGGGCTTCCTGCTGCGGATGCTCCTGCGCTGGCTGGGCAAGCACGCCACCCGCACGCGCTGGAGCGGGGACGACGTCCTCGTTCACGCGCTGCGCACTCTGGTACCGCTCGCGGCCCTCACCGGGGGGTTGGCGGCCGCCGCGGCGGCGCTGCCGCTGACGGGCCGGGTCAACAACACCGTCAACCAGGTCCTGACGGTCCTCCTCATCCTCGCCTCCACCGTGACGGCGGCGCGCGTGATCACCGGCCTGGTGCGGGCCGTGACCCAGTCCCGCTCGGGCGTCGCCGGATCGGCCACGATCTTCGTCAACATCACCCGCGTCGTCGTGCTGGCGATCGGCATCCTGGTCGTCCTGCAGACGCTGGGCATCTCCATCGCCCCGCTGCTCACCGCCCTGGGCGTCGGTGGTCTGGCGGTCGCGCTCGCCCTCCAGGACACCCTCGCCAACCTCTTCGCGGGCATTCACATCCTCGCCTCGAAGACGATCCAGCCCGGCGACTACATCCGTCTGACGAGTGGTGAGGAGGGCTACGTCGTCGACATTAACTGGCGCAACACCGTCGTACGCAACCTCTCCAACAACCTCGTCATCATTCCCAACGCCCAGCTCTCCAGCACCAACATGACCAACTACAGCCGTCCGGAACAGGAGATGACGCTCACCGTTCAGGTCGGGGTCGGCTACGACAGTGATCTGGAGCAGGTCGAACGGGTGACCTCCGAGGTGGTGTCCGAGGTGATGACGGAGATCGAGGGGGCCGTCCCCGAGCACGAACCCGCCATCCGTTTCCACACGTTCGGGGACTCCAGGATCAGCTTCACCGTCATCCTGGGCGTCGGCGAGTTCAGCGACCAGTACCGGATCAAGCACGAGTTCATCAAGCGGCTGCACACGCGGTACCGGGTCGAGGGCATCAGGATCCCCTCCCCCGCGCGGACGATCGCGTTGCAGCAGGGCGGGGCGGCGGCCATTCCACAGCAGTGGGACGGCGTCACTTCG